>JBEPWX010000223.1:0-5881 GCA_041642235.1 Mariniphaga sp. | reverse complement strand
CCTTTACGTGCAACTTCCATCATACCACTCGAAAAGGTAGCACCAATTAAAACACCTAGTCCTGCCATAAGAAAAATCAACCATTTGGGAGCTGCTTTGGAACCAAAAGCAGAATTCAAAAAATTTACTGCATCATTACTTACACCTACAATTAAATCGGAAACAGCCAGTGCGAAGAGGATAACAACAACAATAAGATAAAAATTTTCCATTATCTGTTAATTTCGGGAAGCAAATATAGTTTGAACAAGTTTTTAGCTGTGTGCTAAAATATTAAAAAAACATTAATAAACCATCAAATTTCCGTTAATGCTTTCATTTAAATATCTGACACATTGAAAAATAAAACAACTTGCAAATTAGCGTTATTACCGGGTATCTGATTTGTTACAATTATTAACATACAAATGAAAACATACTCTTCACGACAGTTAACAGCTTATATAGCCGTTTTATTAACTTTACTGGCCACTCTGCTGATCTTATTTACATGGTGGTTATCTCCTGGAATTTACCTGATTTTTTTATTTAGTATTCTTTTTTTTCTTGCCTCCTATTTCTACATAATTTTTGTTATTAATAAATACATATCGGATAAAATAAAACCGGTATATAAAACCATAAAGGATCTTCCGCTGAGTGGAAAGAAACTGGCTGAAAAATCATCCGATTCAACCAACCTGCTTTCCAATGTAAAGTTTGAAGTAGAGGAATGGGCAAAAACCCAGATGAAGGAAATAGAACGTTTAAAAGAATTGGAACGTTACCGGAAAGAATTTGTTGGAAATGTTTCTCATGAATTAAAAACCCCGATATTTAATATTCAGGGCTACATTCTAACACTTCTTGAGGGTGGACTGGATGATCCGAAAATCAATAAACTTTACCTAAAGCGTACCGAAAAAAGCATCGACCGAATGATATCGATTGTTGAAGATCTGGAATCAATTACGAAACTTGAATCAGGTGAGCTAAAACTGAATATGGTAAAATTCGACATAGTGCAGTCGGTAAGAGATGTCTTCGAAATGGAGCAATGGCAGGCCAACGAACGAAAAATATCACTTGAAATACTAAATCCTCCGTCACGACCTGAGTATGTGAAAGCGGACCGCAACCGCATACTGGAAGTTCTGACTAATTTAATAGTCAATGGGATAAAATATGGTAAGAAAAAAGGTTATGTTCAGGTTTCTTTCCATGACCTTGACGATACTATTATGGTTGAGGTAACCGATAATGGAATAGGGATTGAGAAGAAAAATCTTCCCCGGATTTTTGAACGGTTTTACAGAGTCGACAAATCAAGGTCACGTGAGCAAGGTGGTACTGGTCTGGGATTGTCTATTGTAAAACATATCATTGAGGCACATAATCAATCCATTAATGTCAGAAGTGTTTTGGACCAGGGAACTACTTTTAATTTTACTCTTGAAAAAGCAAAATAATAAAATAACTTTACACAGGTTTTTAATTTACTGTATGCATACTATTTGCAACTTTAACTTCTACCTTTGTAAATTATAATATTCAATTTCCGATGAACGATAAAAAATTAAAAATTTTACTGGTCGATGATGAGATCGATATTCTGGAATTTATAAGCTACAATCTTGAGAAAGAAGGATATGTAGTCTACACCGGCAAGAATGGTATAGAGGCCGTTAAACTTGCTGAAGAGCATCAGCCCAATCTTATTATCCTTGATATTATGATGCCTGAGATGGATGGAATTGCTGCCTGTGAGGAGATTAGAAAAATTCCTTCACTCAACAATACTATTATTGCATTCTTAACCGCACGTGGGGAGGACTATTCCCAGATTGCCGGCTTTGAAGCTGGTGCCGATGATTACATTACCAAACCGGTAAGGCCAAAAGTTCTTATAAGCCGGGTAAAGGCTTTGCTAAAGCGAACAGGTGAGACTCCTGCTCCTGCTTCTTACCCTGAAAGCCCGGGAACAGTTTCTATCGGAAATCTCATTATAGATAAGGAACGCTACCTTGTTCGTATCAATGATAAGGAGATGGTATTGCCCCGTAAAGAATTTGAACTCCTCTCGCTGCTGGTTTCCAAATCAGGAAAGGTATTTACCCGCGAAGAAATTTATGCAACAGTATGGGGTGAAAATGTAGTTGTGGGCGATCGGACCATTGATGTTCACATCCGAAAATTGCGGGAAAAGATTGGAAATGATCACATCAAAACATTAAAAGGAATTGGTTATAAATTCGTGGAATAGTTAAATGAAATAAATGATTAGGTATAAAAAAGAAAAACCTAATGCATAGCCTGCTTCCAAATGCCACAATTTATTTTTCCTCAAAATCAGTTGAGCTGTTCCCGATAAGCCGGATGCAATAATTACTGTTATGATTGCGCCTACCGGATAAATCCCCGTCCGGAATGAAAGAGCCAGTATCCCCCCTGTTAATCCTCCGATTGCGGCCATATGGCTGGATATTTTCCATTTGAGAGAGATCAGCAATAACCCCAAAATTACCAGTACAGCTGCAATCATTAAAACCTTCAATACCGGATAGGCGTTTAGCCGGTTTAATAACATATAACCTACATAATAAAATATTGAAGAGAACAGTAATGGAAGAGCACGCTGGCTGCCTGTTTCGAACGATAATTTAAATTTGGGATTAATGGCAAGCATTGACATTGCAAGCAAGGGCAATATGGCGGTTGAAAAAAGTACAACAAGAAGGATAATTCGCTTAGCCTCCCAATTTAGAAAAGAAAAATAAAATCCCGAATTAAACAACAGAATAAATCCTAATGTAGGTACAGTTACAGGATGCAGGACTACAGAAATTATTTGTGCAAGCTTATGAACCATTTCTAAAGTTGTTTTCGCAGCCTGGCAACAGGTATGTCCAATTGCTCGCGATATTTTGCAACGGTGCGGCGGGCAATATTATAAGATTTTTCCTTTAGTATTTTAGTTAGCTTTTCGTCAGTCAGGGGCTTCCGTTTATCTTCATTCTCGATGCACTCCTTCAGTATTTTTTTTATTTCACGCGTAGAAACCTCTTCTCCGCTTTCTGTCTGAAGCCCTTCGGAGAAAAAATACTTCAGTGGAAATATACCGAAATGTGTTTGAATATATTTACTGTTTGAAACCCTTGAGATAGTAGAAATATCAAGCCCGGTTCTTTCTGCAATATCTTTTAGGATCATCGGCCGAAGTTTGGCTTCATCTCCATCTTTAAAATATTCTTTCTGGAAATTTATTATTTCCGCCATAGTAACCAATAAAGTATGATTCCGTTGCCTGATAGCATCAATAAACCATTTTGCTGAATCGACTTTTTGCTTAACAAAAACAAGAGCATCTTTCTGGTTCTTATTTTTTTGCTTCGAATGTTGTGTCAAAGCATGCATCATGTCAAGATATGTATCGTTAATTTTCAGCTCCGGCATGTTTTGCTGGTTCAGAGACAGGCTAAGCTCTCCATCGAGGTTGTCAAGAATAAAATCGGGAATTATGTGTTGATTCGATTTATTCATAGGATTGCTGTAGGAACTGCCGGGTTTTGGGTTCAGCTTCAATACCTGCTCAATCCCTTCCTTAAGTTCCTCATCTGACAATTCCTGTTTTTTCTTTATTTTATCGTAATGTTTCCGGGTAAATTCTTCAAAATAATCCTTAACTATAGTTTTTGCCAATTCGAAGCTTTCACCTTTTTTCCTGTTAAGCTGCAGGATAAGGCATTCTCTTAAATCACGGGCACCAACCCCTGCCGGATCAAATTGTTGCACTATATTCAGAATTTCCTGCAATTTTTTCTCTGATACTTCCATGTTCAGGTTAAATGCAAGATCATCACTGATTGACAGTAAATCGCGTCGCAAATATCCGTCGTCATCAATATTCCCAATAATGTACTCTGCCAGCTGCCGATCGGTATCGGAGAGTGAAGTCATACCCAACTGATCGTAAAGGCTTTCATGAAAAGTGATACCGGCAGAAAAAGGAATATCGACATATTTATCGTCTTTTGAATAATTGTTGGCAGTAGTTTTATAAGAAGGCACATCTTCTTCCTCATTCAGATAGTCATCAAATGAAAACTCATCATTATCTGTGTCATTATCTTGTTCCTGTTCGTTATTTTCAGTCTGTTCAGAGATTTCATCATTCTCCGATTCAACTTCCAGTACAGGGTTTTCCTCCAGCTCTTTTTTAATTCGTTGTTCAAGCTGCATAGTAGGGATTTCCAAAAGCTTTATCACCTGAATTTGTTGTGGTGAGAGCTTCTGCAGCAACTTTTGTTGTAATGAAAGTCTTTGCTCCATATCCCTGTTTCTTACTTTGTAAAAATACTATTTTTTTTAAATGAGATCTATCTACTTATCAGAATTCTGCATTTTTAGGAGTTCTGGGGAAAGCAATCACATCACGAATATTCCCCATCCCTGTAATGAACTGAACAAAGCGTTCGAAACCCAACCCAAAACCACTATGAACTGCGCTACCAAACCTACGGGTATCGAGATACCACCACATTTGTTCAGCAGGAATCTCCATTTCTTTCATACGGGTGAGCAATTTATCCATTTCTTCCTCACGCTGCGAACCACCTATTATCTCTCCAATTTGCGGGAACAGAACATCCATGGCACGCACCGTCTTTCCATCGTCATTCTGCTTCATATAAAACGCTTTGATATCTTTCGGATAATCGGTTAAAATTACCGGACAACTAAAATGCTTTTCAACCAGGTAACGTTCATGCTCACTTTGCAGGTCAATTCCCCAATCAACAGGAAACTGAAACTGATTTTTTTTATAGGGTTTTGATTTTTGTAAAATCTCTATTGCTTCGGTGTAGGTAAGTCTCTCAAACTTACTCTCTTTTACAAATTTAAGTTTCTCCAACAGGTTCATACCACGTTGATTTTGTGGCTTATTCTTTTCTTCCTGCACTAATCTTTCAGCCAGGAACTGCAAGTCATCGCTGCAGTATTCCAGGGCATAACCAATCAAGTACTTAAGAAATTCCTCAGCCAGGTCCATGTTGTCTTTCAGATCGTAAAAAGCCATTTCTGGCTCAATCATCCAGAACTCAGCAAGATGACGGGCAGTATTTGAATTTTCTGCCCGAAACGTTGGTCCGAACGTATATATTTCACCCAAAGCCATTGCACCAAGTTCACCTTCAAGCTGCCCCGAAACGGTGAGATTTGTTGGTCGGCCAAAAAAATCTTTGTTGTAATCTGGTTTTTTATCTTCAGTAAGTGGCGGGTTGATAGCATCGAGGGTTGTCACCCTAAACATTTGTCCGGCACCTTCAGCATCACTAGATGTAATAATGGGAGTATGCAGATAATAAAAACCTTTTTCATTAAAATAATGATGAATTGCATAAGCCATGGAATGACGAATACGAAAAACGGCCCCAAATGTATTGGTGCGAAAGCGGAGGTGCGCATTCTCCCGAAGAAACTCCAGGGTATGTCTTTTAGGCTGAATAGGATACTTCTCAGGATCAGCTCCTCCAAGCAATTGTATCTTCTCAGCAAGCAGTTCCACATTCTGTCCGCTACCTTTCGATTCGGAAAGCGTACCTTCTATGGCAAGAGCAGCCCCGGTATTGATTTCCCGCAACAACTGCTCATCAAATTGTGAGGTATCAGCAACCACCTGCAGATTATTGATGGTAGAACCATCATTCATGGCAATAAAATGAACGTTTTTGCTCCCTCGCCTTGTCCTTACCCAACCTTTAATTAAAGTTGCCGTACCGGGTTTACCATTCTTCAAAATTTCTTTAATCTTTAATCTTGTCATGTCTCTACTGCTTTGCTTTTGCTGTCTATTTTTTTCAAAACCTACAAAAGTAAATTATTATGAACACATTCAGCCCAA
>JBEPWX010000222.1:2052-5885 GCA_041642235.1 Mariniphaga sp. | reverse complement strand
TCCCAGTACCGTTTTTTTTCTTTAAAAATCAGTTGAACCTGCTTTCGGCATTAAGGTTTAATTTAAAAGAGATTATGTCAGGCAGCTTAAAATTATTAATTTTGGCTACATTTTTATTAATACCAGATTACCATGAGAGGAATTATACTAGCCGGTGGCGCTGGAACGAGACTTTATCCAATTACAAGGTCTATTTCTAAACAGATTATACCTGTATATGATAAACCCATGATATATTATCCATTATCGGTGCTCATGCTTGCAGGAATTCGTGAAATCCTTATTATTTCAACACCTTCCGATATTCGTCTGTACGAAGAACTTTTTGGTGATGGTCAACAGTTGGGGCTGGAATTATCATATATAATACAACCTTCACCAGATGGACTGGCTCAGGCATTTATTTTGGGAGAAGATTTTATTGGCAAGGAAAATGTGTGCCTCATTCTGGGGGATAATATTTTCTATGGGTATAATTTCAGGTCAATTTTAGAAGAGGCTGCTCAACTTAAAGATGGCGCACTTGTTTTTGGTTATTTTGTAAATGACCCGCAAAGATACGGAGTAGTTGAATTTGGTGATGACGGCAAAGTAATTTCAATCGAAGAAAAACCTCAGAAGCCAAAGTCACACTATGCAGTAACAGGATTATATTTTTATTCGAACGATGTTGTTAAAAAAGCTAAGACATTGAAACCTTCTGAACGAGGAGAATTGGAAATTACTGATTTAAACCGGCTTTATTTAAAAGAAGGCATGCTTAATGTGAAGCTACTTGGAAGGGGATTTGCCTGGCTTGATACGGGCACGCATGACAGCCTGCTTCAGGCTTCTAATTTTATTGCAACAATTGAACAAAGGCAAGGATTAAAAGTTTCATGTATCGAAGAAATCGCTTTTAAGAAAGGTTTTATTACACGAGAACAATTGGTTGAATTGGCTAAGCCATTGATTAAGAATCAATATGGCGAATACTTGTTGCGTATTGCCGATAAACAAATTTCATCTTTTTAGTTGTACAATAATAATTACAGAAGAATGAAGATAACGGAAACGCCAATACCTGGATTGTTTATTATAGAACCAATTGTACTATCAGATTCGAGAGGTTACTTTTTTGAATCGTGGAATTACGAAAAGTACAAATCTGCCGGAATTGAGGCCAATTTTATTCAGGATAATGAATCAAAATCGGTGCAGGGTGTAGTAAGAGGTTTGCATTACCAACTTGGACCCTGGTCGCAGGCTAAACTGGTTCGGGTAGTGGAAGGATTCGTTTATGATGTAGCAGTTGATTTAAGAAAAAATTCGCCAACTTTTGGTAAGTGGTTTGGTCTGGAATTGGATGGTGATTCCAAAAAACAGTTATTTGTACCCCGAGGATTTGCTCATGGTTTCTCAGTGCTAAGCAAAACTGCAATTTTTTCATATAAGGTCGATAATGATTACAATCGAAAGTCAGAACGAGTCATTAATATTTATGATCCATTACTTTCCATCGACTGGAAACTTAATGGAAATGTTCCTGTTGTTTCAGAAAAGGATAAAAATGCACCGTTATTTAAAGATGCAGAAATGAATTTTATTTTTCAGAAGCCATGAAAATACTTATAACCGGTTCTGAAGGACAATTGGGCAGCGAACTGAAGGATTTGTCAAAAAAATACCCGGAGTGGGAATTTTTGTTTACTGATGTAGATTCGCTTGATATTACCAATGAAAAAGCGGTTGAAGTTTTCTTCCGGAAAAACAAGCCTGCATTTCTTATAAACTGTGCTGCCTATACGGCAGTTGATAAGGCTGAAGCAGATTCTCAGATTGCCCATCAATTAAATGCTATAGGACCAGGTATACTCGCCAAAATTTCTAAATTATACAATGCTGGCTTTATTCATATTTCAACCGATTATGTATATGATGGACGATTGTATAGACCATACGATGAATTTGATGCTGTAAATCCTTCCGGTGTTTACGGAAAAACCAAGCTTGCCGGAGAACGACTCATTCGTTCCGAAAATCCCAATGCTATTATAATACGAACCGCCTGGCTTTATTCATCAAACGGCAATAATTTTGTAAAAACTATGCTGCGGCTTGGACAAGAACGCAAAGAACTAAGCGTAGTGTTCGATCAGACAGGATCCCCAACCTATGCCGCCGATCTTGCACAGGCTATACTTACAGTTGTTGATATCTATGGAAAAAATCCTGAAGATGCAACCCCTGGAATTTACCATTATTCAAATGAAGGGGTGACCAGCTGGTACGATTTTGCAAAAAACATATTTGAAATTGCCGATATTCATTGCAATGTAATACCTGTTCTGACAAAAGACTATCCTACTGTCGCCAAACGGCCATATTATACTGTTTTGAATAAATCGAAAATAAAAATTACATTTAATCTTAATATACCTTACTGGAAGGAAAGCCTGAAGGCTTGTATTGAAAAAATTCAAAATATAAACCAACATGGAAGATAATAAATTACTAAAGCAAGTACGTGAAAAAGCAATGGGATGGCTTTCTGAACCCTATGATGAAGAAACACGTAAAGAGGTCAGACGCATGCTCGATGCTGAAGATCCTGCCGAATTAATTGATTCCTTTTATCAAAGTCTGGAATTTGGTACAGGAGGTTTGCGAGGAATTATGGGTGCAGGCACAAACCGAATAAATAAATATACTATAGGTGCGGCAAACCAAGGGCTTGCAAATTACCTGAAAAAGGAATTTGCCAGTGATCCGGAAATAAAAGTGGCCATTGGCCATGATTGCCGGAACAACAGTAGGAAATTTGCCGAAAGCAGTGCCAAAGTCTTTGCTGCAAATGGAATCAAGGCCTATCTGTTTGAAGATTTACGCCCCACACCTGAACTGTCTTTTGCCATTAGAGAATTAGGATGCCAGAGCGGTATTATAATTACTGCTTCACATAATCCTAAAGAGTATAATGGATATAAAGCATACTGGGACGACGGATCACAAATTGTTGCTCCACACGATAAAAACATAGTAAATGAAGTTTTGAAGGTTAAACCTGAAGATATTAAATTTGATGGTCCGGATGAGCTTATCGAAATTATGGGAAATGAAATGGATGAAAAATTCCTTGAAAAAGTAAAATCAGTGTCTATTTCGCCCGACATAGTTAAAAAGTATAGCGACATTAAAATTGTATTTACTCCTATTCATGGGACAGCTGTTAAACTTGTACCAGCAGCATTGCGAAAGTTTGGTTTTACAAATATTTTCAATGTTCCTGAGCAGGATGTGGTTAGTGGTGATTTTCCTACTGTGGTTTCGCCCAATCCAGAGGAAGAAGCTGCCATGGAAATGGCCATCAAAAAAGCCATTGAAATTGATGCCGATGTAGTAATGGCCACCGACCCCGATGCAGACCGTATCGGTGTGGCGGTGAAGGATAATTACGGCAAATACATTATCGTTAACGGAAATCAGACAGCTCTGTTATTTATTTATTACATCATTACCAAAATGAAGGAATCAGGGGCTTTGAAAGGAAATGAATATGTTGTGAAAACTATCGTTACCACCGAGTTGATAGCCGAAATTGCCCAAAGAAATAGCATTGAATGTTACGATGTATATACAGGTTTTAAGTTCATTGCCGAAGTCATAAGAGATCTGGAAGGAAAGAAAAAATACATTGGTGGCGGAGAGGAGAGCTTTGGTTTTATGCCTGCCGATTTTGTCCGCGATAAAGATGCTGTTTCCTCCTGTGCTCTTATGGCTGAAATTACGGCATGGGCAATCGATCAGGGAAAAACACTCTACAAACTGCTTCAGGATATATACCTTGAGTATGG
>JBEPWX010000222.1:0-2042 GCA_041642235.1 Mariniphaga sp. | reverse complement strand
TACGACCAGGGAAAACAGGAGCTGATGAAATTCAGAAAATAATGAGCGATTTTAGAAATCAGCCACCAGTAGAATTGGGTGGCTCTCCAATGGAATGGGTGAAGGATTATTCAACCTTGATTGCAAAAAATATGTTTACTAATGAAGAGGTTAAAATCAATCAGAAAGTTACTTCCAATGTACTTCAATTTTTTACAAAAGACGGAACAAAAATTTCTGTCCGACCTTCCGGGACTGAGCCTAAGATTAAATTTTATATTGAAGTAAAAGAAGAACTTGTTTCCCGTCAGCAATTTCTCGCAGTAGAGAAAAAAGCCGATGCGAAAATAGAATCGATAATGAAAGAATTAAAACTTTGACCCTTGTTTTAAAATGGTTTTAATTATCACTATAATTAATAAATTGAATTGAAAAACCAAAAAACAATAATTGTATCAACTAATTTAAAATCAAAAATGAGAAAATTTGGAATAGTTTTTTGTTTACTGTTTTTTTCAGTAATGTCTGTAATTTTTGCCCAGACAGAAGGGCCAATGACAATGAAACCTGAAATGACCGAAATTTGGGATCCCGAAGTAAAGACAGTTACTCCAGGAAGCACTCCCATGGAAGCCCCCTCTGATGCTATTGTCCTTTTCGATGGGGTGGACCTTGCAGATGAATGGACTAATAGAAACGGAGGAAAACCAGCCTGGAAAGTAGAAAATGGTTCTGTAACAGTGGAGAAAGGAACGGGCATTATTAAAACAAAACGGGTATTCGAAGACTTTCAGCTGCACCTTGAATGGCGCTCACCGGAAGAGGTTACAGGAACAAGTCAGGGACGCGGTAATAGTGGAGTATTTCTTCAGGAACGGTATGAAGTGCAGATACTTGATAATTACAATAACCGTACATACCGTAATGGTCAGGCCGGTAGTATTTATAAGCAGTATGCTCCAATGGTGAATGCCAGTAAACAACCAGGTCAATGGCAAACATACGATATCATTTACATCGCTCCCCGCTTCAAAGAAGACGGTACTTACTTTACTCCTCCCAAAGTTACTGTGTTGCATAATGGTGTCCTTGTCCAGAATAATGTTTCATTGCGAGGTCCAACAGAATACATTGGTATACCTGAATACAAAATTAAAGAACATGGTCCGGGAAGCATTATCCTTCAGGATCATGGAAACCCGGTAAGCTTTCGGAATATTTGGATTAGAGAGCTTTAAAAAATTTCTAAAAATTAAATAAAAAGAGACAATCTTTAATATCCGGAAAATTGATGCCCTGAAGCATGTCACTATATGAAAAAGGCATCACATCTGAATGATCAGCCTGACATTCTAAATCAAAAGTAGGGATAATAAGGAGTGTCTCTTTTTTATTATTAAAACATTTATTGTTAGAACAGTTAAATCCTTGTTGGGTGAAAACCCTGAGCAGAAAAAAACAATACGGTCAAAGTCATTATTTATGTTTACTTCTGAGAACTTTTTAGTTTTTCTTTGAAAATCTTTTTGAATTTCTCAACCTTGGGGGCTACAACAAACTGGCAATAGGGCTGATTCTTGTTCCGGGCAAAATAATTATGATGGTAATCTTCTGCCAGATAAAAAGCATCAAATGGTGCTATCTCAGTAACAATGGGGTCGGCATATACTTTTTCCTTTTCAAACAGCTCAATCACATTCTCAGCTATTTTTTTCTGTTCTTCGCTATGATAAAAAATTGCCGATCTGTATTGTGTTCCTACATCATTTCCCTGTCTGTTCAAGGTCGTCGGATCATGTGTCATAAAAAACACCTCAAGAATATCAGAGAAGCCAGACACCTGCGGGTCGAAGGTAATTTGTACAACCTCAGCGTGACCTGTGCGACCAGTGGTAACCTCCCGGTAGGCGGGATTTTTGATGTGCCCGCCACTATAACCCGGAACAACTTTAATTACACCCTTCATCTCTTTATAAACTGCTTCGGTACACCAAAAACATCCGCCTCCCAATGTAGCCGTTTCGTACCTGTCATTATTTTCCTGAAATGCATTCATGGTAATT
>JBEPWX010000221.1:0-5906 GCA_041642235.1 Mariniphaga sp. | reverse complement strand
CTAGTCAGTCTTGTGGTCATTTCCGAAAATACCGGGAAAGGATAGAATTATATGTAATTAAAAGATATTTACAGGCCTTTCCCGAAAACGGGGAAGGCTTTTTTAATAACAATACAGCAAAAAAAGAGTAAAAAGTATGCAGATTCCATTACGTAGCAATACCACTACACAAGGCCGCAGAATGGCAGGGGCCAGAAGCCTTTGGAGGGCAAACGGCATGAAAGAAGAACATTTTGGCCGGCCGGTAATTGCCATTGTCAATTCATTTACCCAGTTTGTTCCGGGCCATGCACACCTTCATACCATTGGCCAATACCTAAAGAACCTAATAGAAAAAGAAGGTTATTTTGGAGCTGAATTCAACACCATAGCCATCGACGATGGTATTGCCATGGGCCACGACGGAATGCTCTATTCCCTCCCCTCACGTGATGTGATTGCCGACAGTGTTGAATATATGTGCAACGGCCATAAGGTTGACGCAATGATATGCATCTCGAACTGCGACAAAATTACCCCCGGAATGCTCATGGCTGCCATGCGTTTAAATATACCAGCTGTATTTGTATCAGGTGGTCCAATGGAAGCTGGTGAAATCGACAACAAGCATTACGATCTGGTGGATGCAATGGTTATGGCTGCCGACCAGTCGGTTTCAGACCAACAGTTGGCCATAATCGAGCAAAATGCATGCCCCACTTGCGGTTCCTGCTCAGGAATGTTTACTGCCAACTCAATGAACTGCCTGGCTGAGGCAATAGGCCTGGCACTGCCAGGAAACGGAACGATTGTGGCAACTCACGCAAACCGAAAAAAACTCTTTGAAGAAGCTGTACAGAAAGTCATTTCTGCAACAAAAAAATATTATTTCGAAGGTGATGAGAAAGTTTTACCCCGTAATATTTGCACCCGTGATGCTTTTCTTAATGCTATGAAACTTGATATTGCAATGGGAGGCTCAACGAATACAGTATTACACTTACTGGCCATCGCACACGAGGCAGGTGTTGAATTTTCCATGAGCGATATCGACCGGCTTTCTCGCATTACTCCTAACCTTTGCAAAGTGGCTCCCAGTTCCCATTATCATGTTCAGGATGTTAACCGTGCTGGTGGAATTCTTTCAATAATAGCCGAACTTAACCGGGCAGGCCTTATGGAAACATCAGTCAACCGAATCGATGGACGTACTTTAAAAGAAGCTATTGAAGAATACGATATTATGCATCCTTCCATTTCGGCCGATGCCATGAAACGCTATCTCTCTTCTCCCGGAGATGGTTCAAGAAATCTAATCATGGCATCACAGGAAAATTATTATCCGGAACTCGATACCGATCGTAAAAATGGTTGTATACGCAATGCAGAGAATGCTTACAATAAAGACGGAGGATTAGCTGTTCTTTATGGCAATATTGCAGAAAAGGGATGTATCGTTAAAACTGCAGGTGTTGATTCATCTGTATTTAAATTTACGGGCACCGCCAAAGTTTTCGATTCACAGGAAGATGCTGTAAACGGAATTTTAGGAGAAAAGGTGCAAAAGGGAGACGTTGTGGTAATTCGTTATGAAGGACCTAAAGGAGGGCCGGGAATGCAGGAAATGCTCTACCCCACATCCTACCTTAAGTCCTTGCAAATGGATAAACATTGTGCTTTAATAACCGACGGACGTTTTTCGGGTGGGACTTCCGGTTTATCAATAGGCCATGTTTCACCTGAAGCAGCTGCCGGTGGAGCCATAGGTTTAATTAAGGAAAACGATTTAATTGAAATAGATATACTTAATCGCTCAATCAACCTAATGATTTCAGAAACAGAAATGGCTCAAAGAAGGCAAACAGAAGAAGCAAAAGGAAAAGACGCCTTCAAGCCTTCTGCACGTAACAGAGAAGTTTCTAAAGCATTGAAAGCCTATGCAAGTCTGGTTTCATCAGCAGATATGGGCGCAGTACGAATAATTGAATAAAAAATAATAGCAAACAAATAAATTCTGGAAATATGACAAAAAAGAAAGTTACCGGGTCACATGCCGTTATTCTTTCCCTGCTGGAAGAAGGAGTAGATACCATTTTTGGATATCCCGGAGGGGCCATTATGCCCATATATGATGCGCTTTACGATCATGATAAGAATGTCAGACATATACTTACCCGACATGAACAGGGAGCGGTTCATGCAGCTGAAGGATATGCCCGTATTACCGGGAAAGCTGGTGTTTGCTTTGCCACCTCAGGCCCCGGCGCAACCAACCTGGTTACGGGTATAGCCGATGCAATGATTGACTCCACACCCATGGTATGTATTACAGGACAGGTGGCATCGCCGCTGTTGGGCACCGATGCCTTCCAGGAATCGGATGTACTGAGTATATCCATGCCAATTACAAAGTGGAGCTATCAGATAACTTGTCCTGAAGAAATTCCGGAAGCCATTGCACAAGCTTTTTATATAGCTCAGACCGGACGTCCGGGACCGGTATTGCTCGATATTACCAAAGATGCTCAGTTTGGTGAATTGGAATATGAGTACAAAAAGTGCCGTAAAATCAGAAGCTATATACCTGAAGCTCCCATCGATCCTTTTAAAGTAAAGGAAGCAGCTGAAATTATTGATGCAGCCGAACGGCCGCTGGTTCTATTTGGCCAGGGTGTTATCATAAGCCGTTCTGAAGAGGAGCTGAAAACCTTTGTCGAAAAGACAGGCATCCCTGCTGCATGGACCCTTCTGGGACTTTCTGCCATGCCTACAGACCACCCGCTCAATGTCGGAATGCTGGGAATGCATGGAAATTATGGCCCCAATCTGTTAACAAATCAGGCTGATGTAATTATAGCTGTTGGTATGCGGTTTGATGACAGAGTAACCGGCAAAGTTGGAAGTTATGCGACAAGTGCAAAAATAATTCACCTCGAAATCGATCCTTCAGAAATCGATAAAATTATTAAAGCCGATGTGGCTGTTTTGGGCAATGCAAAAAAAACGCTGAAAATGCTTACCGATAACGTAAAGCAAAGAACTCACCACGATTGGATTGCCCAATTCAGAGAATGTGATCGGATTGAAAATGAAAAAATTATCCATAATGAACTGTTTCCTGAGAAACCCGGACTTACAATGGGAGAAGTCATCCGCATAGCAGGAGATAAATCCAACCATGAAGCTATTTTGGTAACTGATGTGGGCCAGCACCAGATGGTTGCCTCCCGATATTTCAAATTCAGGCATCCAAGAAGCAATGTCACTTCAGGAGGCCTGGGCACAATGGGATTTGGACTGCCGGCAAGCATAGGTGCGCAATTAGGAGCCCCCGAAAGAACAGTAATTGCTGTTATTGGTGATGGGGGGTTTCAAATGACTATACAGGAACTGGGTACAATTGCACAAAACAAGCTTCCTGTAAAAATAATTATTCTCAATAATAATTTCCTGGGAATGGTCCGCCAATGGCAGCAACTGTTTTTCGAAAAAAGATACTCTTTTACCGAATTGCAAAATCCCGACTTTATTGCCATTGGCAAAGGGTTCGGAATAACCGGACATAAAGTGGAAGCACGAGAAGATCTTGAAAGTGGCATTCAAAAAATGATGGACCACCAGGGTCCTTACCTGCTGGAAGTCGTAATTGAAAAAGAAGACAATGTTTTCCCGATGGTACCAACAGGTGCTTCAGTATCTGATATAATTCTCGAACCCTGAACCGTTTTGGGGTCAATTATAATTTTATGAGTAAAACTTTAAAATAAAGTAAAAAATGAAAAAAGAATATATAATATCGGTTTATTCCGAAAACCACATTGGTCTTCTCACACGTATTACTATAGTTTTTACACGCAGAAAAGTGAACATTGAAAGTCTGACAGTATCGGAATCCGCAATCCAGGGAATATATAAATTTACCATTGTAGTAAAATCTACCCAGGAGCAAATTATAAAAATAGTAGGGCAAATTGAAAAGATACTGGATGTTCTAAAAGCATTTTACCATACCAATGAAGAGATGATTTATCAGGAAATAGCTTTATATAAAGTAGCAACTGAATCTCTTTATGAAAGCGATACAATTGAAAAGGTAGTGCGCGATTCAGGAGCCCGCATCCTTGAAATAACCAAAGAATATACGGTCATCGAAAAAACAGGACACAAGGAAGAAACACAGGCATTGTTTGAAGAACTAAACAAATCGAAAGTGATGCAATTTATACGCTCAGGGCGTGTAGCACTTACTCGTGATCCAATTGAACGGCTTTCAGAATTCCTTAAAGAACGGGATGCATTGCTGGAAAGTCTGGATTAAAAAATTGCAGCATACAAAACAATGCATTTCAGTTTTAAATAAAAACAAAATAAAAAGTAATAAATTTGTAAACTTTCCAGGGAACATTTAAAGATTCAAAACAATAATTAAAAATTATGGCACAAATTAACTTTGGCGGAGTAACGGAAAAAGTGGTTCTCCGTGAAGAATTTCCGGTAGAAAAAGCACGTGAAGTATTAAAAAATGAAATTATAGCCATCATCGGCTACGGGGTTCAGGGACCAGCCCAGGCTTTGAACATGAAAGACAACGGATTCAAAGTAATTATAGGTCAGGCGCCTGAGTTTAAGGAAGATTGGGATAAAGCCATCCGCGATGGTTTTGTCCCCGGAGAAACATTATTTCCTGTAGAGGAAGCAGCCCGGTTAGGTACTGTAATCCAATACCTGGTATCCGATGCTGCACAACGCCTCTTGTGGCCAAAACTTGAACCATGCCTTAATGAAGGCGATGCCCTTTATTTCTCTCATGGGTTTTCAATCACCTACAAAGACCAGACTGGTGTTATTCCTCCAAAAAATGTAGATGTAATCCTCGTAGCACCCAAAGGTTCTGGTGCCAGTGTGCGAACGAATTTCTTAGCCGGCAATGGAATTAATTCCAGCTATGCGGTTTTCCAGGATTATACCGGTAAAGCAGAAGAACGTGCCCTGGCACTTGGAATTGCCATCGGCTCAGGATACCTCTTCCCCACTACCTTCGAAAATGAAGTCTTTTCAGATTTAACCGGTGAACGAGGAGTATTAATGGGAGCACTGGCCGGAATTATTGAGGCACAGTACAAAGTTCTTCGTGATAACGGACATAGCCCATCGGAAGCTTTTAATGAAACCGTTGAAGAGCTTACCCAAAGCCTCATCCGGCTGGTCGACCAAAATGGTATGGACTGGATGTACGCAAACTGCAGTGCCACTGCACAACGTGGAGCTCTCGACTGGCGGCATAAATTTCGTGAGGCAACCCTGCCGGTATTTAACGATCTTTATGAAAGTGTAAAAACTGGTGTCGAAACCAAACGAGTTCTGGATTCAACCAGCAGCCCCGACTACAAAACTTCTCTTAATGCTGAGCTGAAAGAAATGCGCGAATCGGAATTATGGCAAGCTGGTGCTGCTGTGAGAAAATTGCGCCCGGGAAAATAAACATAAGATAAACTGTTTTGTAAAAACCTGCATCATCATCCTGATGCAGGTTTTTTTATTTCCATAAGGCTATACAAAACCACACCTAACACTTATTTATTCATCTTAATCCCAACATAAGCTGATCATTTCTCTGCCTGAAATATCATTCCAGGGAGGATTAAGGAAACTATTACTTCTTCTCCAGTATAAACTCAGTGTTAACTCAATATAAACTCAATGTAAATTCAATTAAAATTGAATTTACATTGAGTTTATATTGAATTTGAATTGAAGTTGTACTTGACGAAAATATAAATTAAACCTCCCTTGCCTGATTTTGCATCAATTGAATTGCGTTTTTAAACTTTTAGATATCAAACAGAAATACCAGGAAAAATTTATACATTTCTGCGGGAAAAAGAGAAACAATGATGAGCCTTGTTTAAAGTTCTTTCCAACCAGAA
>JBEPWX010000220.1:0-5914 GCA_041642235.1 Mariniphaga sp. | reverse complement strand
GTTCAGAGGCTTCTTCAGCATCTTTTATTACACTAGTCAGGTACAATAATGCCTTGGTTGGGATACATCCACGATAAAGGCATACTCCTCCGGGATTCTTTTCCGGATCGATTAAAGTAACCTTCAGTCCCAGGTCGGCAGCCATAAATGCTGCTCTGTATCCACCAGGACCTGCACCAATAATTACCAGTTCATGTTTTTTATCATCATCCATAAGTAAATATTTATTGTAAAATTGCAAAAGGATCTTCTATCACATCGCATATCCACCGGAGAAAACGGGCACCGTCGGCTCCATCAATAACCCTGTGATCGTATGAAACAGAAAGCGGGATTATCATTCTTTTCTTCAGTTTATCACCATCATATACCGGCTTATATTCAGCTCTGGATACACCAAGTATTGCTACCTGCGGCGGAAGCACAATTGGGGTAAATCCCGTACCTCCTATTCCACCCAGGTTGGAAATTGTAAAATTTCCTCCCTGCATTTCATCGGGTGATATTTTCTTCTCGCGGGCTTTATTTGCCAGTTCATCCAGTTCAACCGATAACTGAATCAATGATTTGGAATTAATATCACGGATTACAGGCACAAGCAATCCTCTCGAAGTATCTACAGCAACTCCCACATTAAAGTAGTGTTTGAAGATGAGTTCATCACCATCGAGGCTGGCATTGAACCTTGGAAATTTCTGCAACGCAAATCCAGTAATTTTTAACAGGATTGCAGTAACGGTAAGTTTAACCCCTTCCTTTTCTGCTTTCTTTTGGTATTGTTTTCTAAATTTTTCCAGGTTGGTAATATCTGCCTCATCGAATTGTGTAACGTGGGGAATATTTTGCCACGATTTAAGCACATTCTCAGCTGTCAGTCTGCGAATGGTTTTAATTTTTTCTCTTGAAACCGGCCCCCATTGCGAGAAATCAGGCACTTTTTCTTCTGCCTTCGGTTCTTCTTTTGTTTCATCCTTCTGAGGTTTCCCGGCATGTTCCTTCACATCTTCGGCAGTTATCCGTTCTCCGGGCCCGCTGCCTTTTACCAGGGTAAGGTCAACATCCATCTCCCTCGCGAGCCTCCTCACGGATGGAGCGGCCGGCACTTCACTTAATTTTCTTTTCCGCTCTGATTTTTCATCCTTCGCTTTCTTTTCTGCTTCCTCTTTATCCTGATCGTCCTTACCTTCTTCAACTTCTTTCTTATCTTCTTTTTCTTTTTCTGAGTCTTTTTCTTCCTCCTTACCTTCTTCTTTGGCCGCAGATTCAGGCTTCTCCTTCTCTTCGTCAGCCTGGCCTTCTTCTTCCTCAGTTTCAATAATCATTATTACCTGGTTAACTTTCACTTCATCACCTGCTTCCACCTTTATTTCATCAACAACACCTTCAAATTCTGAAGGAATATCGGTAGAGGCTTTATCGGTTTCAATTTCAACCAATGGCTGGTCAACCGACACTTTATCTCCTTTGGAAACAAGGACAGCGGCAATGGTTCCTTTTTCGACATTTTCTGCAATGTCAGGCACTTTAATTTCCTTCTTCATTTTCTTTAAAATTTATTTATGTCGATATAGTAATTCCAGCCTGCCAATGCTACTTGCAAACCGGTGAATCTTTTTTGAATTTAATATCCAGCTTTTCTTTTACTTCATTCATTAATTGCTTATCGACTTTCTTTTGTCGGTGGAGACATTCAATAGCTGTCCAGGCAATATGTTTGGCACTTACCTCGAAGTGATTACGTAATTCAGTCCTGCCTTCACTTAAACCAAAACCATCGGTTCCCAGGGCTGCAAACATTCCGGGAAACCATTTTGAAACAGAAAGCGGCAATGCTTTTACATAATCTGAAGCAGCAATATAGGTTCCTTTTTTATCACCTGTACATTCTTCGATGTAGCTTTTTTGATTTTTTCCATCCAGCAGGTTATTTCTTTCTGCTTCGATGGCATCATCGTATAATTTTTTATAACTGGTTACACTCCAAACTTCAGGATGAATATCAAAATCTTTCAAAATTTCAGCTGCCTTCAGCGTCTCATTCAATATAGTACCGCTTCCAAACAAATAGAGCCTATGTTCATTATTTTTACTGTTTTTGAATTTATACATGCCTTTAATAATTGCTTCTTCAATTCCTTTTTCTGAAGGCATTGCCGGCATCGGGTATTTTTCGTTCATAACAGTGATGTAATATATTACATCTTTACCATCAAGATACATTTCCTTTAATCCATGGCGCACGATAACCGCAAGTTCGTAGGCATAAGCAGGGTCATAGGCCCTGATGCATGGAACCGGAAGGGCCAGTAAATGACTGTGTCCATCCTGGTGTTGCAAACCTTCTCCGGCCAGTGTAGTCCGGCCGGAAGTTCCCCCAATCAGGAATCCTTTTGCCCTGGCGTCGGCAGCTGCCCACATAAAATCGCCGGTACGTTGAAAGCCAAACATCGAATAAAAAACATAAAAAGGGATACAATTTATTCCATGCGTTGAACCGGCTGTTCCGGCCGCAATAAATGAAGACATGGAACCAGCTTCTGTAATCCCTTCTTCGAGTATTGCACCATTCTTTGCTTCCTTGTAATAAAGCAGGCTTTCCCTGTCGACCGGTTCGTATAGCTGCCCGGTGTGTGCATAAATTCCTACCTGCCTGAATAAAGCATCCATCCCAAATGTTCTTGATTCATCGGGAACGATGGGTACTATGAGTTTTCCGACTTTTTTATCTTTTAGCATGTTGGAGATAATCTGAACCACCGACATCGTTGTAGCTACTTCGCGTTTACCCGATCCTTTTAAAAGATCATCAAACACTTTATTAT
This sequence comes from Mariniphaga sp., assembly GCA_041642235.1. Lineage (GTDB taxonomy): Bacteria > Bacteroidota > Bacteroidia > Bacteroidales > Prolixibacteraceae > Mariniphaga. The sequence goes on along the minus strand of JBEPWX010000220.1, from coordinate 3,092 downwards.
CAGGCATATCAAAAGATTGTTTTTCAGTATTTCTTTGAGGCAGGTAACCTCCCAGTTTTTCGCGCCGTTCTTTCAAATATTTTATTTCTTCACTGTTTTCATCGGGTTTATAAAATGGTGCAGTGGCAATCTCTTCATCTGATATTGGTATGTTAAACCTGTCGCGGAAAATTATCAACTCTTCCTCATTAAGTTTCTTTTGCTGATGGGTCACATTTCTTCCCTCACCTGCTTCACCCAATCCGTAACCTTTAATTGTTTCAGCCAGAATAACACAAGGAGCATTTTTTGTTTCCTGCGCCATTTTATAGGCGTTGTATACCTTTATTGGATCGTGACCACCACGACGGAGTTTTTCAAGTTCCTCATCGCTCATTTCTTTCACCATATCATGAAGTTCTTCATATTTACCAAAGAATTCCTTACGGATATATTTTCCGTCGGCAATGGCATACCTCTGACGCTCTCCGTCAACCATTTCTCCTAAGCGTTTTTTAAGGATACCCCTTTCATCTTTTTCCAGCAATGGATCCCAATTTTCTCCCAGAATTACTTTTATCACTATCCAGCCGGCCCCAATAAATGCTGCTTCCAGTTCATCAATTATGGAAGTGTTGCCTCTTACTGGTCCATCGAGCCGTTGCAAGTTGCAGTTTACCACAAATATTAAATTGTCAAGTTCTTCACGTGCTGCAAGAGTAAGTGCCCCTTTTGATTCAGGCTCATCCATTTCACCATCACCAAGAAAAGCCCATACCTGTTGATTAGGAGCATCCAACAGGCCCTTATCCTGAAGGTATTTATTAAAACGAGCCTGATAAATTGCCATAATAGGTGCCAATCCCATTGAGACAGTGGGAAATTTCCAGTAATCCTCCATCAACCGGGGATGAGGATAGGAAGCAAGACCTCCTTCCGGTTTCATTTCCCTCCTGAAATTTTCCAGAAGTTTTTCCGAAATTCTTCCTTCGAGATAAGAACGGGCATAAATTCCGGGGGAAGCATGCCCCTGGTAATAAACCAAATCAGCAGGCGACTTTCCGTCCGGACCCTTAAAAAAATGATTAAATCCTACTTCATATAAAGTGGCTGCAGATGCGTATGTAGAAATATGACCACCAATACCATCTTCCTTTTTATTCGCCTGAACTACCATAGCCATGGCGTTCCACCGAACTAAGCTTTTTATCTTCCTTTCAATTTCACGATTTCCGGGATACTCCACCTGCTTTGAAACTGGTATGGTATTGATGTAGGGGGTGTTTATCCTGGGTTTTAAAAGTATTCCTTTTTCTGTGGCCCTGCTTCGTAGCAATTCCATAATTTCTTCCACACGGTTTGAACCTTCATTTTTAATTATATAATCTATTGAATCAAGCCACTCCTGATTTTCCAGTTCTTTTATTTTATCTTTTTCAGCCATTTAGCTTGTTTTAATTTTTATACCTATATATTTTCGATATGTTGGATTAAAAGAGGCAAGAGTTATACCATTTGGCTGAAAAAGAACCAACAGCGGCTGCAATACAATCATTTAGGCCAAAAGTCAGTTTGAATTATGCATAGAACTACATATTTCATTACATGCTTTGTGGAATTGTTAAGAAAAAATGAGGAAATAATTCCCCATAGATGATAACATAAATAATGTCTTCTGAGCAAAATAGTTTGGTAAATATGCATAACATATTTTATCAAAAATTCCATGTGCTGAATAAAAAAAAATGGAACGATATTTTCTTTTGAGAAAAGAAAAAGTTAGAGCTATGTATAAAATTGTATTATTAAATCAAGGAGAATGTGAATGGGACAGTGATAATTTATTTATTGGCTGGACCGATGTGGGATTAACTGAAAAAGGAATTGAATCAGCTAAAAAAGCTGGTGATATTTTGGCCGGCAACAATTATTATTTGGAATATGCATTTGTTTCCATGTTAAAAAGATCGTTGCAGACATTGTGGTACGCATTGGAAAAGTCAGATCAACAATGGATACCCTGGGAAAAATCATGGAAACTGAATGAACGGCACTGGGGTGCATTGCAAGGATTAAAAAAGATTGAAGTAAACCATGAATATGGTGAAAAACAGGTGGAACAATGGATGCATAGTTACCAGGTTAAACCTCCTCAGGTAGATATTAAAGACAAACGTTTCCCTGGGAATAATCGCATGTATGATGGAGTTCCTGTTGATGAACTACCCCATGGGGAAAGCATGGAAGAAGTTACATTAAGGGTAGTGAAGTATTGGCTTGACATGATAAGCCCGGTAATTAAAACTGAAAAAAAAGTTATAATTGCTTTACATGAATACAGCCTGAAAGCCCTGATTAAACATATGGAAAGGATTTCAGACGATAACATCTCAACAATTTCTGTTGAACCAGGCAAACCTCTTGTTTATGAACTTGATGCCAATCTTTTTCACCTTAATCATTATTACCTCGAATAAAAAGCATTGCCACATGCTGATGCTATATTTTAAAGATTTGTTTCACCACCTGAATGACAATTAGGGTGGTGAAACTTGCAGCTCCGACAATCAGCCAGTATTGCAATGAAAGTTCCTCAAAAGACAATGCATTATAGGAAAGTGGTATGAGATAGGCTGCAATCAACACCTAGAAAGAAAATGCAATTGCCATCCAAATGAACTCAGTATGCAATAGAGGCTATTAAGAAAAGAGCGATAGAAACCAAAAACAACGGATACGTATGGCATACAACAGGATCAGGGAAAACATTGACCAGTTGGATCACAGCAAAACAACTAAGAAAGAATAAGCACATCGACCGGGTATTCTTCTTAATTGATAGACGAGATCTAGACTTGCAAACAGTAGAGGAGTTTAATAAATTCTCTGAAGATGCAATTGATACAACTAAAAGCACCAAATCACTCATCAGACAGATCAATAGTGCTAATCGCTTAATCGTTACGACGATCCAGAAGCTAAACTATGCAATCAAAAATAACAAGTATAGTAACACAATCGATCAAATCTGTGATGATAAAACTATCTTTCTCATCGATGAATGTCACAGGAGTCAGTTTGGTGATATGCATAATCGCATTAAGAAAAAATTT
>JBEPWX010000219.1:0-5912 GCA_041642235.1 Mariniphaga sp. | reverse complement strand
GGGAGAGTACAATTCGTGGAGCAAGTTAACTAACTTTGAACTGGATACCCGTGCACCACTTATCATACGAGTTCCAAACCAGGAATATACCGGAAACAAAACCCGGTCGCTGGTGGAGTTTGTTGACATCTACCCCACCCTGAGCGAGCTTTGCCGTTTACCGGTTCCCGGGCACTGCCAGGGAGTAAGCCTGGTACCTCTTTTTGCCAATCCGGACCAAAAGCTGAAAGATGCCGCATACAGTCAGTACCCACGCCAGCAAAGAAAAATAATGGGATATACCATGAGAACGGAAAAGTATCGTTACACCGAATGGATTAAAAACGATACGGTGATTGAAAGGGAGCTTTATGATCATCTGACTGACCCGCAGGAAATCCGAAACAGAGCCGGTGATTCAAACTACCGGCAACTCATACCCGAACTAAGCCTGTTGCTCCAAAAAGGCAGAAATAACAACAAGGGAATAAAATAGCATGCATATGAAGAAGAAAAAAATCCGGCTGCTTTCATTCATTTTACTGGCATTTACAATTTGTGCTTTCCCGCAGGGAAAAAAACAAAACGCTGAAGGAAATATAGTACTTGAAAATAAAGAAATGCGCCTCATCATCGGCAGGAACGGAAATGCCAAAAGCCTGGTGCATAAACCAACCGGGCAGGAATGCCTTCAAACCGGCAAAAACGTGCCCGCATTCACATTAACTCAACACCGGCCATACGATAACGAATTGCAGCTTGCCCATCCTGCAAAATCCAAAACATTTGCTGCAGATACTGCTTTTTGGGAAAACGGAGATTTGATAGTGGGATTTGAGCCGGAAAAAAACAGGGCAACAATCGGAATAAAAATCACCGATAGCTATATAGCATTTAAGCTAAAGGAATTTAATTATGTTTACGAAGGTTTCCGGGAAAGAAGAAAAACCGAAGTGGATGAATTTACATTGCTCCAACTGCCGGTAACCGACCGTGAAAATTTTGGAGAATGGCTTAATGTATCGTGGGATGATGACGTTGCCGTTAACTTACTTGCCACAGACCCCTATGCAAAAATTGATGCCGAAGAACGTGAAGGATACAACATCTTTACCGCAGGAACCGATGCAGAAGTAAAACTGGAAGATGTTGGAGCTGCATTAATCGTAACCTCGAAAGATAATTTGCTAAATTGCATTGAACAGGTGGAAACGGACTACAATCTGCCTGAAGGAGTTAAAAGCCGCAGAAAAAAAGAGTATGGTTATTCCTATTATGAAGTATGGGATGCCACTCCGGGAAATATTGATCAACACATTGCTTTTGCAAAACAAGGAGGTTTTAAAGCCATCCAGATAGTGTGGACCTCCTTTGCAAAAACCCTCGGCACATTCAACTGGAATAATAGTTACCCCAACGGCATGAAAGACCTTCAAACGGTGATTGGAAAAATAAAAGCTGCGGGCATGATTGCCGGAGCACATATCTGGTACAACAAGGCAGAAAAAACTGATCCGTATGTCAGTCCTAAACCTGACTACCGGCTGAACCTAAGGCGCAATTTTACCCTGGCTTCCCCACTGAACAAAAACTCAGAAACAGTGGCAGTAGAGGAAACCCCTGAAGGATGCACAATGGAAAAGGGACGCCAGATTTTAAAAATTGGAAATGAACTGATTGAATACACCGGTTACACTACCACCCGACCCTACCGGTTTACCGGGTGCAAGCGCGGAATATTGAATACTGAGCCTTCGGAATACAACCAGGGATTCCGTTTTGGCCTGCTGGATGTTGATACCTGGGTGAAATGGGTCCGGTTCGACCAGCGTACCAGCATTCAGCAGGAGGTTGCAGAGCGTATAGGAACCATATACAATGAAGCAGGTTTTGACTTTTTGTATTTCGACGGGGCTGAAGATGTCCATCCCCCCTGGTGGTATTACGCTTCCCTGTCGCAGCTAACAGTATACAACGCCCTGCAGCCGCCACCGTCATTTTCAGAAGGCGCTCTTAAATCCCACTTCAGCTGGCACATCCTGACCCGGGGAAACGCCTTTGATATTTTCAGGCCCGAAATTATAAAAGATGCAGTCAGGGAACATCCACTGGCTGAAGCGGAACTGGTTGCCAATGATTTTACCTCCATCAACTTCGGATGGGTGGGTGGTGCCTTACCCGGGGAATCAACCACCGGCATGCAGCCCGATATGTTTGAATACGTATGGAGCCGGGCAACAGCATGGGACTGCCCTGCATCACTAGTGGGAAGGCTTGAACAGCTGTCGGCACATCCGCGTACCAATGACAACCTCGAGGTGATACGCAGGTGGGAAAAAGCACGGCTGGATGGCTTTTTCACCAACGAACAAAAAAAGTCCCTGCAGAACCCTCAACAGGAACATATTCTTTTACTCGATGAAAAAGGAAATTTTGAACTGCAGGCTTATGAACAGATTCATGGCGTTGCAGGCGGAAATCCCGATATCCGTGCATTTATTTTAGAACGGCAGAATAAAACATATGTGGTTTACTGGCATGTTTCGTCCTCAGGCAAAATAGAACTGGACTTCAAGCCGGACGATGTAAAACTATACAGACAACTTGGTAAAGAAATCCGTCCCGGAAAAACAGCGCAGGGGATTGTACTCCCTGCCAGCGACCGTCATTACCTGGAAACAGATCTTGACAGGGATCAGGTAATTGAAGCTTTCCGGAAGGCAAGGGTCTTATAATGCCCTAATGGGACACCTTCATAAATAAAGAAACCTCCTTTCCTGAATATCAAAACACGCCTCTCGCATTCCTAAAAAGTCACTGGCTCTTAACCGGGACAGTTGCCAAGGGTTATCCCAGATACCTGCTGTCGCTCATTTCCGTTTCATTTACATTACGGAAAGCGATCCATACATCGGGCAGATTCTCCTGCGAAACAGGCATATTGATTACCCACAGGTAACGCTTATCGGTTCGCCTCGCTCCTGTAAACTTATACTCACAACTTCCGCTATGGGGATCCAGGGCAATAACCACCAGGGTGTCCCGTCCATGAAGCTTTTCATTTTCTTTCGAATCGTTCCATTCAACCAGCAAAACCACCCTCCTGTGCTAAAACCGACACCTCTGCAGGCAGCGGCAGAGGTCCTTTGCTGAGCAGCGCTGCCTCCTTGCTTATACTGAAATCGGGATAGCTTCCCTCTACCACGTTCCGCATTATATGCGACTTTGCAGCATGATAAGGTGCCCGGCCTACGGAAGGATTTTTAACCGAACAATTTGTAAAAGTATTCGGTTACAATATGAATCAAAATCCGTATTACAATCCGAATTGATAAAACCTACCAGGAAATCGACCGTAAGTGTTAGGAGTTGTTCGGCTTGACGGAGGAGGAAATTGGAATTGTGGAGAAATCAATAAACTAATAAATATTAACACTTGATTTTTTACAAAAGCGCAGATAATTGATTCACACTTTTATACTCCAAAAAAACCAGCAACGATTACTTTCTTTCTAAAAGCTGTTCTATTTGCTTTGCAATTTCTTCCCTTACGCTGTAAAGCAGATTGGGATCGGATGAAAATTCCGTCGGCCCGGAAACTACCTGGTTGGCGATTTCCATATTTCCGTTCAATTCCTTCAATAAATGCAGGTATTCATAATCCTCAAACCCATCTCTCAGATTAGCCAGCCGCACCGATGACAGGGGGAGCGAACCGTCATTTGCCGGATAGGTAAGGTACCCATCGCCATTGTATTTAAGAAACGTATTGGCTTTCCATCCGCCGCGTAAACCTGGTGCCGATTCATTCCCTTTCCAGCTGTTAGGACTCCAGTATTCAAAACCTGTGACTCCCGTATGATGACAAATCCATCCAAGAAGCCTTCCGTCGATTGCCGGGTATTCCAGGAAGAAATTGGGGCGGTCAACCGGGTAACAGCATACTGCCAGCCAGGCTTCATCGCCTTCCGCTACACGTTTTTCAACCCCTGACTTCTTATATTGGGCCACATAAACATCCCAGGTATCGGCATATCCGGCAAGTGCTTCCACCCCAGCCGGAATGTTCAGGCATTGAATTACTCTGAAATCACTGTTTACATCCTTAACAAAGGTGTACATTTCTTTTGCCAGGTGCCAGTGTTTTTTGCCCACTTCATCGTAATTGTACACATATGCCATTCCATCGAGCCAGCCACGCGGGCCGAATCGTTCGGTATAATCCTCCAGCCGCTTCCGAAGTTTTTCCTTGTATTCGTCGGAGTAAGAATCCTGTTTAACACGCTTCAGGTTGGGAATATTATCCAAAATAAAAGCATTCATTCCCCTTTCCATACAAAATCCAAGCATATCCTCGTCCAGTTCTATCCTGCCTCCCGGACCTAACCTGTGTTTTAGCAACATTTCGTAATACGCCTTGCGTGCTTCACGGGAATTATCCCCGTTTTTCTTTAACGAGCTTACCCATGTAAGGGTTTTAATATTAGGTTTCACAGGGATATCAAATCCCCAGACACGCAGTTCTACCGGTACGTTCACTTTCCTGGCATTGGCCGATTTCAGTTCGATTCTGCCGCTGTATGTTCCTGCAGGGGTTCCCCCGGGTACAAAAACGGTTACCCAAAGCGGTTGCCGTTCCCCCTGCGCAACATTAAGGCTGGACATCCGCAACAAAGGATCGGGCCACCAGCCCAATTCCCCGGGATAGTTATCCATTTTTTCAGTGGTTTCTACATATCCTACCGGATTTACTTCAATATTTTCGGATTTTATTTTCCCTTTTTTGCTTTTAAGGTCGGTGACTTTCCAACTGACATCCTTCAATTCACTGTCAGCTCCCGATATCAGTACCTGGAACGATTCGTATTCTCCGCCTGCAGCATTAATTTTTGCGACATCAGAAGAAACAACCGGCTCATCCAAACGGAAAGAAACTTTTTCCATGCTTGAAACAACTCCGGTTTGCATCACTGGTTTTTTTTGACCAGAAAGAGGCAGAAACATAAATATATAAAAGGATGACAAAATCAGGCTAATAAATTTCATGGAAATGAATTTTACAGAATTATTTATTTAAGTGAATGTTTGCGAAACGAATATATTGCTCCCAGTCGTAATCGGTAACACTATGTCCACCGGTCCGTATGTGGTAGCCTATGGTAGTCATTACCGGCTGATTGATACCAGGCATTGATTCAGAGTTCAGTGCAGGTTTATTAAAAAGCCTGTAGACAGGAGAGGCATGGTAACCCGAAAGGTATTCCCCTTTAGGATCTGCCCATCTGTCTTCTTCTGCACTGGCAATGTATACCGGACGCGGGGCCATTAAAGCGATTAACATATGCTGGTCGACAGGCAGTTCATCTTCCTTCCCGTCATATTTTAGGTTATTATCGCACAACCAGTGACCGAAGGCGTTATTCATGACAATTAATGGTTCACCAAATGTGCGCCGGGTTAGGGCAGCCCCGCCGCAACCGGAATTGTTGGAAATGACTACAGCAAACCGCTGATCGAGTGCACCTGCCCACAAGGAAGTTTTTCCCAGACGTGAATGCCCCATCACAACAACTCGCTCATGGTCAACCTGAGCATCTTTTTCAAAATAATCCAATGCACGGCTAAGACCCCATGCCCAGGCAGAAATGGTTCCCCATTCATCAGGTGCTGGTTGAGTTTGCCCTTTTTTATAAAGTAAGGGATGAACACCATCGTTAAAATCTAATCCTACTCTGGTTTGTTTATCGGGGTCAACATCTCCGCAATACATGGTAGCCAAACCATAACCGGCATCAATAATTTTATCAACCGGCCAGCGGCTGGCCGCTTTTCCACGTGATTTTTCTGTAGGTCTATTATCAGTAACTTCATAAACTTCATTGTTCCGTGACCATGAATCAGGAACTATTATTGCAGGGTCGGAATTGATAGTA
>JBEPWX010000218.1:0-5947 GCA_041642235.1 Mariniphaga sp. | reverse complement strand
TGGGGCATGAACAAAAGAGAGCATCCTTCTAAAATTCACAGTACAGGTGGATATTACGTATGGGATTCAGACCAGGAGATACCAAACCTGCAAACTGCTACTTATGAGTATGATGACGGATCAATGATAGAACTTGAAGTTCGCAGCCTGTATACCAATCCTGAATTCAACAGTAAGAGCGGAAGTTTCTTCTATGGCTCCAAAGGATGGATGTTCCTGGGAGGAGGCGGATTCCAAACCTTCTTTGGTACAAAAGATGAACCGGGTCCAAGCATGTCGAACAAGGATTTAAAGGAAGTGGTGGCCGATGGCAAAACGACTGTTTTGACCGGCGGTGTTGATGAATCACATTATGGAAACTTCATAAGATGCATGCGATCGAGAAACCTGGAGGAATTGAATGCAGATATACAGGAAGGCCATATGTCTACGGCATTTGCTCATTTAGGCAATATTTCATACCGCACCGGACGGAAGCTTATCTTTAATCCGCATTCTGAGAAATTCATAAACGATGATGATGCCAATTCTTATCTGACCAGGAATTACCGTTATCCTTATGTTGTTCCGGAAAAAGTATAGATAAAATACTAATTTATCAGTTTAAAAGCCATTTGTTATCTCAGATGGCTTTTTTATTGGATGCAGAATGAAGGAGAGGCTGCCCATTACAGCTAAATTGCCCTTTAGGACAATTCTATTTGTCACGAAATTAATGTGATTATTCTTTTTCCAGGCGGATACGTTCGGCCTCGGTGCGCCATTTTATGTAGTCAAAGCTCCAGCGGTAGTTCTGACTGTATTGTTTACCACCGTCAAGATATGCACCACGAACACCACCAGCGAAGACTTTATCGCCGCGATTGCGATAAGTAACATCTCCGGTTTGAAGATATATCCATGCAAAAGCAGGGGCTACCAGAGCATTAAGGGTTGGTGCTGCACCGTCAGGATTATCTGCACGATAGAAAAACGCCTGCTTGTCTTCTATCCATGCCCGCTTCCAGCATTCATCGAGCCCCAGTTGAATGGCCTTGGGAATCCGTGGATCTTTTTTTACCTGGTTATAATAATCAATAAGCGCCTCGCAGGTAAGTCCGAACATAAATGGAGCCCAGTTTGGGGAAGTATTCTGCACGAACCACTGCTGAATGTGTCCCAGGGCATATTCTACCGCCTGCTCCAGCATGGGGTGCCTCTGTTCCCCAAGAGATTCGGCAGTTAAATAGGCGTTGATGCAGTAGGCCGTCTCCCTGCTCAATTTCTCATGAGGACCTCCTCCTGCCTGCGCGAAGGCTGATTTTTGGGAAAGAAACAGGGCAGCTTCTTTTGACTTCTCATCGCCCGTATGTTTGTAATGAAGATAAAGCCCGTGCGGGAATATTCGCCAGCCGGGAACTTTTCCATTTAATGCAAATACATAATACCGGTATGTCATTAACGCTTTTGAAGCATATGAATCCCACATTTTATCCCCGGTATAATCTGCAATCTGATAAAAAACGCGTGGGCCGTCGTAATACCATACAAACCTTTCCGGTCTGGGGTCTTTATGGATGTTCAATTCCTGTTCCATGCTATGTTTCATCCCATAGGTTATCATGTTCTCTTCCCACTTTTTCAACTCAGGAACAGGTTCTTTGGAACTGATACTTGCAGTCGGTTGTGCAAATGAAAAGGAAATAACAAAAAATAAGTTAAGCAGCATTAAAAAAAACATAGGTTTAATCATTTTATCGAATTAAGATATTAGTCATTTGATTTATTTTACTACAAATTAAATGTTTTTTGAGAGGCTGGCAAATAATGTGCAGCATTAATTGATATTTCGCTTTCTCCGGGAGGTGCTCCTTAGATGGATGATATTCCCATACATAAGAATGGAGAAACAAAATTAAATAACAAATTCTACCCAGAGGGGAAAATGATCTGAAATCCGGTAGGATAATCTTGAAAGCGATAATTTTCGGGCAATAAGAACTTTATTACGGAAATCAAATATGCCACCTGTTTTATATTCTAAATTAATTTGCGATTTTGAATTGGTATTTTTGAACCATCCAATCTGGTCATAGTGTTTAACTTTTTTAAAAATGGTACTTGGCAACGAGCGGATATCTTCTGGAATAAAAAGGTTGTTTGAAACAAAGGCTTCATAAGCTTCATCTCCTTCACGTTCGATGTTAAAATCGCCAAGGGTGATTAAACTTTGCCCCCAGCGGTTCAGTTGTTTGGCCCAGTCATACATCCATTTGGCTATGGTTTTGAGTTCCGGTATTCGTGCATGATAATTAATCCCATACAAAACATGCAGTGTCAGCAGAACAAATGTTTTTTCTCCGCGCTTAAAACCAACAGCATAAGGTGTACGGGCAAACTGCCGGTCGAGGGCATGGATGCCGATGTTCTTTTTAAGTTGTTCGTCCGGAACTACAATTTCACAGGCCAACCCCGAAAGTTTTACTCTTTGGTTGTTGAATATAAATGCCAGGCGTTCACTGTTACCGGGATCTCCTTTTGTGACATCAGTCATTAAAAAGCTCCAGTTGTCACCCAGGTAATTCATCGTTTCCCGCAGGCATTTTATATTATCTTTTACTTCCTGCACGGCAATTATATCAAATTGCTTGATAATTTGAATAATGCATAAAAGCGAATGGAGATCCCGCTGGGGACTGTCTTTTGTTTCTGATTTCCATTTTCCAGTCAGATTACCAAAACATCGAATATTCCACGTTGCTATCAGCAGGTTATCATCCTTCTTTTCCGGAATTTCATTTTCCAGACAGGCATTAAGAATACTTATTTCCGAGGCAACAGGAAGAGGAGGTGGATCATATAAAGAGTACATAAATTTAAATTATTAGTTTGATTAAAAATACAATAATCTGGTGGTGTTGACAATATCGTGGGTCAAAATAAGTAAGTTAAAGTTTGGGGGCTGTAAATGTTTTACTGTTTGGGTGTTTATTGTTTTAGTGTTGAAGAGTGCAAAGGCAATAGCGACTTTAATGTTTTAAATTCCCAAATGTGTGAATGATGTAAATTAAAACATAAAAAATGTAATAAAATGGGACAGGAGGGGCGTACCTTTATAAGTTGGTATGTAGAAGGAAGTTTATATCCTCATTGAAAGCAATAAGCAAGCTCCTTATCCGGGGGCGGACAAGAGGAATAAACGGAGCACATTATTACAGAAACATCTAAAAATAAATATCATGGCAAAATTGAAAGAAGGTAAAGAAAGAAAGAATGTGAAAAAGGAAGCTGTAAAAAGTCTGAAAGAAAAAAGAGCCGATAAATCTGCTAAAAAAGCGGGTAAAAACGATTCAGTTTAATTTGACTCCTGATTATTACTTCTTTGACATTTTACAGGGATTGGAAAGTTTTTATACTGAACCTTTGAGGAACAACCAGATTTATCTTGTCACTCTTCAATTCGGAGCAGTGGGATTAATTCCCAAAGTGTAATTACAACTATTAAACGAGCGCTGTAAAAGCATGCGAAACAGATGGATCCATATAAAGCGCGTTCCGTCAAAAGCTATTAAAATTAAAAATAATATGAAATTTACTTATATTGCTACCTATCCGCCCCGCGAATGTGGCATCGGAACGTTTACGAACAATCTGTTCAAATCGATGTTGGATGGAAAGACTAACCAGCACGAAGGTTTTGTTGTTGCATTAAACGATAATGACCTCACTTATAAATATCCTGAAGAAGTTAAACTGACGATTAGGCAGGAGTACCAGGAAGATTATTTAAAGGCAGTTAAATACATTAATCTGAGTGGCGCTGATGTTTGTATTCTCCAGCATGAATTTGGCATATTTGGCGGAGGAAGCGGAGTTTACATCCTTCCTTTGCTTCATCGCCTTGAAGTTCCTCTGATTGTGACCCTGCATACCATTCTGAAATCGCCTTCTTACAATGAAAAGGCAATTTTGAAGGAGATTTGCAAAATGGCTCAAAAAATTGTGGTGATGAGCCATAAAGCGATAGAGTTTCTCACCACCATTTACGATGTTCCGGAAGAAAAAATTGCTTTGTTTGAACATGGTGTACCCGATATTCATTTTAGTCCTGAAAAATCGAAAAAAGAATTTAAACTCGAAAACAAGAAAGTGTTGCTGACCTTCGGTTTTGTGGGTCGCAACAAAGGTATTGAAACCGTTATAAAAGCATTGCCCGGTGTGGTTGAGAAACACCCGGATGTTATCTATATAGTTTTAGGAAAAACCCATCCCAATGTGTTACGGCATTCCGGCGAAGAATATCGTATTTCCCTCCTTCGCCTTGTCAAAAAACTACATCTTGAAAAGCATGTTTTATTTCTCAATCAGTTTATTGATGAGCAGGATTTGTTCAAATACCTCTATGCCTGCGACATATATATTACACCCTATCTGAATGAAGCCCAGATTACCAGCGGCACACTTTCATATGCGGTGGGAGTAGGAGCAGCCGTACTTTCAACTCCATACTGGCATGCCGAAGAATTACTTGATGAAGGAAGAGGAATGCTTTTTAATTTTAACGATTCTGACGGACTGGCAAAAATGTTAACCACATTGCTTGATAACCCGGGAGAGATGAATAAACTCAAAAAGAAAGCAACTGAATACGGAAAAAAAATTACGTGGCCTAAAACGGGTGAAAAATATGTTTTACTGGCCGAAAACTTAGTACAGGAAGAACATTTTGAAGCTGACCAGCAAGAGTCGGAACTTGATTTACTTATTCTCCCCCCATTTTCCCTTTCACACATTAATCGGTTAACCGACGATACCGGCATCATTCAACATGCCAAATTTGGTATACCAAACCTGAAGGAGGGATATTGCCTCGACGATAACGCAAGAGCCTTGCTGATGGTATTAATGGCTTACCGGCAGATGAAGGATGTGCGGGCGCTTGAATTGTCACCCATTTATCTGAGCTATATTCATTACATGCAGAATCCCGACGGGACTTTTAGAAATTTCCTGAGTTTTAGCCGGAACTTTCTTGACCAAATGGGCTCAGAAGATTCATTCGGACGGACAATATGGGCTTTAGGGTATTTACTGGGCAATGCACCGAATGATGCCTATTATCAGACAGGAAGATTGTTGTTTTTCAACGCGGCCCCCAATTTTGAGAATTTAAACTCTATCCGTGGAATCGCCAATACCATGATAGGAATCAGCTATTATCTGAAAAGCAATCCATCAGACGATGCTATGACTGAAAGGCTGAGAAATCTGGCGCACACCTTAATAAAACATTATCAGGATAACAGTACGGCAGACTGGAAATGGTTTGAAAGCCTGCTGGCCTACGACAATGGAATGTTACCCCTTGCACTGTTGCATTCAGCAGAAATACTGAACGATGATAAAATTACACAAACTGCCATCGATTCCATGAATTTTCTGACAGAGCATACATTAAAGGACAATTATTTATCGATAATTGGCAATGAAAAATGGTATAAAAAAGAAGGCGAGCGCTCTGTTTTTGCGCAGCAACCCATTGATGCCATGGCCATGGTGTTAATGTATCACCAGGCGTTTCATTTAACAAACGACAGAGAGTACCTGAATAAACTTTACACATCTTTTTTGTGGTTTCTGGGTGAAAATGATTTGCGTATGAGTCTGTATGATTTTGAAACCAAAGGTTGCTGTGATGGTTTTGAAAGTTATGGTGTAAACCGGAACCAGGGTGCTGAAAGTTCATTGGCATATTTAATTTCTCACCTGACTGTTTTGCAGGCCTATGAAGAGTTTCATAAATCGGATTTAAAAATCATATAATATTTCCCGCTATAAGCGGGAAATATTTTTAAATGTTTTCTGTAAATTTTATAAGTTCTGTATTTAACTTTTGAAATTATTAAATGTGCATTAACCCTAAAAGTTCTTTAGTCCGGATTACAGCGAATAGGGGACAGGCTGAATA
>JBEPWX010000217.1:0-5947 GCA_041642235.1 Mariniphaga sp. | reverse complement strand
ATATGAACATACAGTTATCGGATCTTTGGGAAACATGTCATTGAAACCACTAAATGAAATGATAATGAAAACCGCTCCGCTGGCCGTGGAAAGTGGAAAACTAACCCGGTTTGATTTCAACATTGCATTCAACAAGGAATTTGCAACCGGAGAATTGTATATGGCTTACGACAATTTGAAAATAGCTGTTCTTGACTATAGCGGTGATGAAATTCGAAAAGCTGGGCTTTCTTCCTTCCTGGTCAATAACTTTAAGGTTGAAACGCAAATTCGGAACAAAAATGAACTTATGCCTGCAGAAATATATTTTGAACGAGATGAAAAAAGGTCCATCATCAATTTTTGGTGGAAATCGATCTATTCAGGGATCTCCGGGACAATGGGTTTATAGAACTGGCAGGTATGGCATTCCATAATTAAACTCATCAATTTTTTGTATCTTTGGAAAAACATGATACCATGAAATGAGCATGAGTAGTAATACACACCAACCGGGAATTATTAAAATCCTCATGCGAATTCCATATTATACCATTAAAAACTTACAATTTTAATAATATGAAATGAGCATGAGTAGTAATACACACCAACCGGGAATTATTAAAATCCTCATGCGAATTCCATGTTATACCATTGAAAACTTACACTTATAATAACATGAAAAAAAATTTATTTCTTTCACGAATATTAGCTATTGCATTAATTTTAAGTTTATCATCTTGTCATAATCTGTTTAATGATGATGATGAAGAACCTCAACTTAATTACCTGGTAAATTATGAAATAAAACGTAACTATTTGCCGGTAATGGTCGAAACAATATTCGAGCACATGGTAACAGCCTACCCTGAATTGGCTGTAATTCAGGAAAAAATAAAATATGGCCTGGTAATTTATGAAATCACTTATAAAACAACATTTAATGGGGAACCTGTTATTGCTTCGGGATTGGTAAGTGCACCAATGGAAGAAGGACCATTTCCGATAATAAGTTACCAAAACGGTACCAACACCCTTCACAATAATGCGCCCTCTGTTAACCCCGATCATAATTTTTACATTATGCTTGAAGCTGTTGCATCCACAGGATTTGTTATTGCCCTACCCGATTATATTGGGTTTGGTTCAACCGATGATACATTTCATCCTTATTTGCATCAAAATTCTACGGTTCCGGTTGTTCTCGATATGCTGCGGGCTGTAGAAGAACTTGCCTCCCTTAGAGAATTCAAACTAAACAATGATCTTTATCTTACCGGCTACTCAATGGGGGGATGGGCTACTATGCACGTTCAGAAAGAAATTGAAACCAACCATTCTTCTGAGTTTAATCTCAAAGCAAGTGCTCCCAGTGCTGGACCGTACGATCTTAATTTTGTTAACGATTATGTTTTAAATCTTGAATCATATTCCAATCCTTATTTTATGGGATTTGTTTTTGAAAGTTATAAAAACCTCAATGAAATAAATACTCCTCTTGATGAAATCTTTAATCCCCCCTATGATTCACTTATTTCAGTATTGTATGACGGAACCTTATCTGGTGTAGAAATTAATAATTACTTAACTACAGATATTTCCGAATTGTTTACGGAAAATTTTCTACTGAATTTTGATTCCGACACCACATTTTCTTCTGTCCTTGAGGCATTGGAAGCTAATAGCATAGATGCATGGAATGTATCAACACCCACACGCCTCATTCATAGTACAGAAGATGAATCGGTTCCTTTCCAGGTTTCTCAGGGAATTTATCAGGAATTTTTAGAAGCAGGAGCAAATTCCAACACGGTTCAACTTATTCCATTACCTGAATATAATCATAATGAGGGAATTATACCCGCCGGATTGTTATCTGTCCAATGGTTTTTTGAGCTGATGGAGGAATGATTCTACAAATTGTTTTTCTTACGAAACTTATCAACCTGTTTCATCAAATTAGTGTTTTTTAATGCCTTAGGATAAATATCGAAGAAATAATTGATGTTTAAAAAATCTTGACCCATTGCCGAATTAAGTAAAGCAAGTGCTTTCTTTTCCTGCTTTTTTTCCAGTAACAAACTTACCATACGATATTTTAATATAGAATCATCAGACTTAATAATACCGTCTTCCAAAATCCTGATTGCAGAATCGATTTCCTTATGTTTCATAAAAACATCAACCCAGGTAAGCCAAAGCTCTGAATTTCCACTTTCAAGTTCCGCAGCTTTAATAAGTGCGCTTTCTGCTGCCAAAAATTGATTACTGTCGTTGTATAATTTGGCAAGGGTTATCCAATACTCCGAATTTAAAGCATCAATTAGTAATGCTTGTTTTATGTATTTAATTCCTTTTTTCCATTTTTTTTCTACCCACATAATCAACCCAATGCCAAACAATGCTGTATCGTTTTCAGGATTGATTTCTAATGATTTACGGTAAAACTTTTCTGCCTGGAAATGATCTTCGAGGTTCAGATAACATTCTCCAATGTAACACATGGCATCATCGTTTTCAGGATCCAATTCAAGGTACTCCAGGTAACTTTTAATTGCTTCAGGATATTTACCGGCATTGGCATAAGCATTACCTATATTAAAAAGAGACTGGTCGAAATCTTCATTTAAAGCCAGGGCAAATTCATATGCCTTAACTGCTTTTTCAAATTCACCTGCTTTATTGTACGAGATTCCTAAATTAAACCATATGGAAAAATTAAAGGGATCAATATCGAGATAACGGTTATAATATTCAATACTTTTCTGATATTGACCTTCCTGATCACTAAAAAAACCCAGGTCATAAAGTGCCAGCTCGTTTTCAGGGTTTAGTTTTAGTGATTTTTCAAAGTAGCTAATTGCTTTATCGATTTCGCCTGCCTGAACATAAGAAGAACCAATGTGATACAATATATCATCCTTTTCCACATCGGCATTTTTTAAAGCTTTATTAAATGAATCTTCAGCTTCCTTTTCATTTCCAATTATTAACCATGCTGAGCCTTTCATTAAATGCACATCGGGATTAGTCAGTTCAATTTGTTCGGCCAGATTAAGGTATTTAAGTGCATTTTTATATTTCCCCTTACTAAGAAGTACCTGTGCATATTTAAGTTGCAACGGCACAGCTCCGGGATGAATCTGAATGCCTTGCAATGCAGCTATCTCAGAAGCATTAATGTCACCTTCATCAAGCAAATATTCTACAATTCCCTCAAATTCTGAAACATCGAAATAGCTCTTCCTTCCTGAAACAAGCGATTTTTTAAAGCGTCTAAGCGCCTCCTCAATGCCCTCTTCTCTTAAATAACTCCAATCTTCTTTGTTCATTCAATCTTCAAAATTGAAACAGCGAAAATACTAATTCAAACTGAAAAAAGAAACAGTTAAAGTTAAAGGTGTTGTTCCCTTAACAAATCGACCACTGTTTTTACCGGATTGAACGTTTCTACCGGGACCTCAACAAATAGCGTAATCCAGTTACTCATAGCGCCGTTCCATAGACCTGGCAATTCCTGTGCCTTAAGTTCCCGTCCATCTTTCGACTTTTGTGATATAAATCCAGTTGACGGATCTGTAAATCTGGTTAAATCGTATTTTTCTCCTTTGTAATTTTTTACACCACAAACTATATCTACCGGATTAAAATGGGTAGAATGTTTCAAAATCTTCTGTTGCTGCATACTGCCGGGATCTATTTGCGAACTCTCCACAATTTGAAGTGAAATGGTCTGATCGGGATTAACTGCCCAAAATGGTCCACCCCCAGGTTCCCCTTCATTTTTCACCATACCGCAGATACGAACCGGCCGGTTGTATTTTTCCTTAAGATATTGAAAAAGATCTTCCTTTTCAGTATAATACTGACTTTCAGGAGGCTTTGTATTTAAAGTATTTTCAAGAAAGTTAGCTGCCTCAGCCAAAAATCCACTCTCAAGTCCGGCAGGATGTCTCTCGTTCAAAAATTTCTGGTATCTGAAGATTTTTTCCTGAAATTTAAGCAATAAGCCTGCCAGGGCTTTTTTATATTCAACAGTAGTTGCTTTTAATCTATCGGGAACTACATTATCAATATTTTTGATATAAATAACATCAGCATCCAAATCATTCAAATTCTCAATTAAGGCTCCATGTCCTCCCGGACGAAAAAGTAAACTACCATCCTTCTCACGAAAAGGCTCATTATCCATATCAACTGCAATCATGTCGGTGGAGGGTTTTTGCACGCTGAAGGAAATCTCGAATGCAGTTTCTGTTTTGTTTTCGTATTCCTCCCTGATATTTTCAAGGTGATTCAGAAATTCCTGTTTGTGTTCCGGTGAAACTGTAAAATGAATTCTTGATATGTTCTGTTTGTCTTTTCCATAAATTGCCCCTTCTGCCAGGTGCTCTTCAAAAGGAGTGCGTTCACTATCCTCATATTTATGAAATTTAAGTAATCCTTTTGGCAACGAACCGTAGTTGAGGCCTTTCTCATTTAAAAGAAAATCAATCCAATTAAAGCAATTTTTCTCTGCTCCATTTTTTTCAATTGATTCTTCCAAATCTTTATAAAACGCAAATTTTTCTTTGTTTTCCAAAAATTGTCTGGCAACTTCATTTTCTGCAAGTGCAACTTCCGGGTCAGGGTTTTTGCTGCATTCACTAAAGGCTTCAAATAATGATTTAAACATTCTGCTGGCAGCACCTGAAGCAGGCACAAATTTAAGCGGAATTCTCCCATTATTCAGTTGTTGTTCGTAATAGGTGCCATATTCTTTTACCTCATTTTTGTTGATTCCTATAATGCCATTTCCAAGAGTTGCTGCTGCTTCAACTTTCAGAAATGGAAATCCGTTTCTGAAATTTTCAATCTGTTTTTTTACTTCATCCGGGTTACTGCCTCTTTCTCTTATCTCAACTTCATCTTTTTTAGAGAACATATTTTTAGGATTTAAATTCATAATTAAAGTTAGAAATAAGTTTTTATTCCCGAAAGTTAAACAAACACACATCAATCAAAGTTTTCAACTATTTTTCAACAAGCGACAAGAAAATAATTCCATTACATATATGCTATCTTTCTTTTTTTTTGGAAAGCTGCAAAATCAAAACAAATAAGACCTTTTTATTTTTTTAAATTTGCCATTTCATTGTGAAGGGTAATATGGAACAAAATTATAACTGGGGGCGCAATAAAAGATACAATGATTTTTCAACTTACTTTCGAAAACTTTTTTCCGAACGCGTTCAGAAAGTTTCAGTAGATGCAGGTTTTACCTGCCCCAATCGTGATGGCACCAGAGGTCGCGGAGGTTGTTCCTATTGCAATAATACGACATTTAAACCCAGCTACTGTAATCTTGAAAATTCGGTTTCGAACCAAATACAGCAAGGAATTCGTTTTTTTGAGAAAAAATATAATTCAATGCGATTCCTCGCCTACTTCCAGGCCTACACCAGCACCTGGGCTCCAACTGAAAATTTAAAGCTTCTGTATGAGGAAGCATTGCAACATCCGAAAATAATGGGTCTTGTTATTTCCACCCGGCCCGATGCAGTAGATGAAGAATTGCTGGATTATTTCGCAGAACTGAGCAAGAAAGTATATGTGATGGTTGAATTTGGATTAGAATCCCATCTGGAATCGTCGCTTAAAAAGATGAACCGGGGACATACCTTCACTGAATCTGTATGGGCGCTGGAGCAAACATCAGCCCGGAATATCAACAATTGTGCCCATCTCATTCTTGGCCTGCCGGGAGAATCGTATAATGACTTTCTTGAGCAAGCACGGGTGATATCAAAGCTGCCGGTTAAAAATCTAAAACTGCACCAACTGCAAATACACAAAGGAACAGTAATGGAAAGACAGTATCTGCAAAATCCTAATAGGTTTCAACTGTTTTCAGCCAACGAGTATATTGAACTGGTTGTTGACTATCTGGAAGTACTAAATCCACAAATTATCATTGAAAGGTTTATCA
>JBEPWX010000216.1:0-6006 GCA_041642235.1 Mariniphaga sp. | reverse complement strand
CGATCTTTAATTCAAATTAAATTCATCCTAAATTGAATTTAATTTGAATTAACATTGAGAAAACATTGAATTTAAATTGAGTTTACTATGTACCAGGTATGGAGCTTTAATTATCACTTCCCTGGATCCGTAATGATCAATAATTATAAATATCAACTTATAAAAATTATTACTTCCATCCACTTTCCCTGGGAATTGCCTTATTTTTAAAAATAAGATTTCCCGGGTTTATTATTACCAGGGATATAGAAAAGCAGTCCCGACCAGGAATATATTTTTCAGCATCCCGCGAAAATTTAATTAAATTTACAGAAAAAATGGTTGCATGAATAGCAGGAAAACAGATAAAAACCTGGAAGCAAGATTATTATCGAATAGAAATGTTACAGTATTGTCAGCATTGGAGGAAATAAAAACAAAAGGAAATGTAGCATACCTCCCCCTACTGTTTAATCTGTTAAATTCAAACCCTGACATAGAGGTTGAAAATGAAATTATCAACATATTAGGTTCATTAAAAATTCAGGAAGCAGCACCTGTAATGGCAGGGGCACTTCAGGTTCCGGAATACAAGCCGATAAGAAAAAAACTCACCACCGCATGCTGGCAAAATGGGCTTGATTTTAAAAACCATCTTCCCGTTTTTATTGATATTATCATTAATGAAGAATGGGAAACCGGATTTGAAGCTTTTACAGTGATAGAAAATATGGAAACCTATCCCGATAAGGAAACCATTGATTTTTCGGTTTCAAAAATAAATAAGGCCTTGCCTGATGTATCAGACAAAAAAAAGTATTTTCTTCAGGAAATTCTGATTCTTATTTGTTAAATTAAGAAAAATCTGTTTAACCAGAGAAAGCGATACCTAGATTGAAAAATAGCGTCAAAATAGTTTTACTGATTCTCTTCATGACAATCAGTTTTATTTGCAGTTCACAAATTGAACAAGGGCTTTTTCCTTATTCCAATAATCTGTTGATAAATCCATCGTTTGCCGGTTTCAACAAATCTTCAAGCGTTTGGAGCAGTCTTCAGTTTTATACCGAATCGAGAAGACGGATAGACCACTCCTTTTCTGTTACATATGATACATGGTCGGATAAACTAAGGGCAGGAACGGCCTGGTATTTTTATCAGGGTTTAAAAGGGGAGGTAAATACGAATTATATAGGTGCAGGCTTTACCTTTTCGAAACCTGTTTATTTAAAAAACAGTGAATTTATTCCTTCTATAAATATAAATTATTATTCATACTCCAAACAGTGGTTTGTACACATGTTGGATGGACTACTAGATTTAGAACAAGATGAATCTGGAAACAGTATTTACCAGCCGCCAGGAAAAGATTTTTGGCTCTATAATAAAATTACACCACGGATAGGATTACTATGGAATTCACCAGAGTTAACACTAGGAATTTCAGCCTCACGGCATCAAACTTTTAAAAACTCATCAATAAAACCGGAGCATTTTTTGGTTGCCTATGCAACTCAAAAAACAAGAGGTAAACATAAAGGACTTGAATCACATCCATTTAAAGCCAGTCCGGAACTGGTAATTCTGGCTTCAAATAATCTGTTGATTTCCAGAGCAGGTTTCCGTATGGAACGGGTAGATCATTTACTGGCCATCTTTGTTCAAAATAATTTTACAGAAAATATACATGGTGTTTCAGGAATTATTGGATGGAGATCAGAGAACCTGAATGTAAGTCTTACAACAGGCGGAGCATATTCCATTTCTTCAAAAAGACCAGCATTTTTTGGAGAAATCAGCTTCGGGTTAGTATTACCTTATAAGCGTTCCAACATGGAAGATCCATGGGCCCCACCTGATGAACCTTATTAATTTCCCCACCTGACCAAAATAATTCTGTTATAAGTATGGAAGAAAAAAAGAATGATACAGGCATAAATTTCTCCCTTATGAAAAAATAATTATCTTTTCCCTGATGTTTTCTTCATTTCCGTTATCTCAGGAATTATCAATATTTTCATTTCCTGCATCTGAAAACCAATCAATCAATAAGGGATTACTTTACCTCCTCTGTATCCTTTTTCACTTCATCCATTTGCCATGGTACTACAAACCGTTGATGAGAAAGGTTATATTTTAAACTCTTATGGTAATGCACCCTGTATGATGAATAGCTCTCATTTTCCCTTTTATATTTTGATGAGTCTTTCATGTTATTAAAAATGTAAGTTTTCAATCGTATAACATGGAATTCGCATGAGGATTTTAATCTTCAATGATTGGTGTGAAATATTGCTCATGCTCATTTCATACAAATTTATACGTAAAGCATTTTTTTTTGATTCAGATTTATTTTGACAAATCATTTTGATAATGCATGGCAGACAACAGCTTTTTAAAACTAAAATTTAAATTCAGAGAATATTAACCAGGCTTAACCAAAGGGAATTAGAACATTTTTTTCTTTTATTGTTTCTCTTTTTATTCCGAAAAAATGATGTTAAAGACACCTTCTCTGCCGGCTTGCAATTAACAATTTATAACCTTCATTAACTCTTGTTTTCAGAGCAGATATTAGAAATAACGATCTTTTTCTTATTCTGAATCGGGAAAATAAGTTATTGAAATATTAACTTGAACAGATAGAGTTCCCTTAAAATTCATTCATCAGAAACATTAACTTCCCTGCTCCATTAGTTTGCCACCAGTTACAGCATTATACAACACAGAGGGAATGGCAACCAGGGTATGGAATACAAGCGGAAATCAGTACAAAATTATAACACCAGTCTGTTACGGTTTATTAAATCAAATTTAGTTTCCTTTACCGGAGAAATATTTCATAAACTGAGAACGCTCATAGACCATTGGGTCAGGAATTTTTCTGTAGGATAACCGACCCCGGAATTCTTCCAGATACCTAAAATTCCATTTTCTCATAAATTTCTCCAGGTCGGAAAGGATAGTTGGTATTACACTGTTCCCATTGGCATACAATGTTGAACACAACTGAGCTACTTTGGCACCTGCCAGCAATTGTTTTATAACAGCATTTCCATCATGAATACCTGTTGAAGCTGCGATATCAATATCTGGCACTTCAGATGATACCAAGCCCACCCAACGGAGTGTGTGTCGGATTTCAACCGGTGAACTTAGAATTTCAGAGGAGGTTAATTCAAGTTTATCAAGGTCAATATCGGGTTCATAAAACCTGTTAAACATTACAACCCCTTTTGCACCATTTCCTTTTAGCTTATCGATCATACCAATAATATTGCTATGGTACAGTCCAATTTTCACAGAAACAGGAATTGAAACCACGCGTTTTACTTTATTGAGTACTTCCAGGTACAATTGCTCAATACTACCTGCTTCTTCACGGCGGTTAACCGGCACGTAGAAAACATTCAGTTCAAGAGCACTGGCACCGGCTTCCTGAAAATCTTTAGCAAAAGAAGTCCATTCATTTGATGAGAAGCAATTGATACTTGCAATAACAGGTATATCCACAGCTTTTCTGGATTCTTCAATAAGGTGGATGTGTTTTATAAGGGTATTACTGTGCAGATAATTGCGGATATAATCTTCTGCCTCAGGATAACCCGTATTTTGAGAATCCTGCAACAGCATATTTGTAACTTCGTTATTAATTTGCTCCTCAAATATAGATTTTAAGACCACAGCCCCAATACCTGCTTCTTCCAGTCTTTTAATTTTATCAACTGAATTGGTTATTCCCGAGCTGGCTGCTATCAAAGGATTTTTCAATTTTAATCCGAGGAAGGTTGTTTCCAAATTTGCCATTCTTTTCAATTTTTTATTTAAAAGTTAATCGGGTTCCGACTTATCTCGAACCAAAAATTTTACTGCCAATACGTACCATGGTGCTACCTTCTTCCACAGCAATGAGGAAATCGTCAGACATTCCCATTGAAACTTCTCTAAAATCCGGATTTTCGAAAAAGAATTCGCTTTTCAGTTGGTCAAAAGTTTCTTTTAAAAACCGGAATTCATTTTGAATCTGGTTTATATTATCGGTAAATGTAGCCATTCCCATTACTCCGGCAATTGTAATATTCTCCAGTGTCTTGTACGATTCTGATTTTAATAACTCCTGTGCTTCTTCAATGGAAAGGCCAAATTTTGTTGATTCCCGTGCAATATGGAACTGCAGCAGACATGAAATATTCCGGTTATTTTTTTTTGCTTCTTTATTCACAGTCTTTAATATTTTTAATGAATCAATACCATGAATCAGTTTTACAAAAGGTGCAATATATTTTACCTTGTTTGATTGAAGATGCCCAATAAAATGCCATTCGATGTCTTTGGGAAGCTCTTCATATTTCTGCATCAGTTCCTGTGCCTTATTTTCTCCAAAAATTCTATGCCCAGCCCGATAAGCCTCAAGAATTTCATTCACAGGCTTGGTTTTGGTTACTGCAACAAGCTTTATTCCCGGCGGCAGTGTCTTTTTTATTTCGGAAATGTTTTTCCCAATATCCATCCGTACAAAAATTTTCAGTCAAAAGTAACAATAATGCCCATATTTAAAGGTGATTTTCGCACCTAATTTATCCATCAGGAGAAGGGACACATGCGAAAAGTATTTTTTTTAAATTTAAACAATAACAATTCTTAAAAGATTGATACCATATGGCAACTTTTTCACAAAAAACAAACTTTAATATTTGTTGTTCAGGAATAACTAAAAACCTATAATCTACCTTTCTACTAACTCTTCTGCGTTATCACCTGCATTTAAAAATTTCTACCTTTGCCTTACTTTATGGCTCGGAAAGATAAAATAAGAAGCGAAATGAACCACCTTGGCAGTGAGGGGAAATCGTTTATATTCCTGATTGATTTTCTGATGGAACAGCCACAAATATTTCCTGTTGATGACAATTCAGGTATTCTAAAATGGCAAATCATGGAGAAAGGGAATTGTCTGTTACCTGAAGAGAAACCTGTATTATCCTGGTGGGAACCCAGGCCGGTTTCATTTCAAAAATACTCCAGAGGTTTTAACCTGATACAGAAACATATCAGAAAAGGAGATACTTACCTTCTGAACTATACACAGCCAACACCAGTGGAAACAAATCTCGACCTTGAAGGTATTTTTCATCTAAGTTCGGCTCCCTATAAAATCCTGTTAAAAAACCGTTTTGCATGTTTTTCGCCCGAGCCATTTGTAAAAATCAAGAATAGAAAAATTTCGTCATTCCCCATGAAGGGCACAATTGATGCACAAACAGAAAAAGCAGATGAACTAATACTATCCGATCAAAAAGAACTGGCAGAACATAATACCATTGTAGATTTAATCAGAAATGATCTTAGCCGGATTGCCGATAATGTTACTGTTGAAAAATTCAGATATCTGCAGAGGATTCATACCAATATCAAAGACTTATGGCAGGTCAGTTCTGAAATTACAGGTTATCTGCCAGAAAATTACCCACAAAAAATAGGAGATATAATTTTTTCCATGCTCCCGGCCGGTTCTGTTTCAGGTGCTCCAAAAAACAAAACTGTGTCTGTTATTCGCGAAGCCGAAAACTATGAAAGAGGTTTTTACACTGGAATTTTTGGATTCTTTGACGGGAAAAATCTAGACAGCTGCGTTCTTATCCGTTTTATAGAAAATCAGAACGGGGAATTGGTTTTTAAAAGCGGAGGTGGAATTACCTTTATGAGCAAAGCAGAAAATGAGTACGAGGAAATGCTAAAAAAAGTTTATGTCCCAATTAGTTGAGACTATAAAGTGTTATAACGGTGAGCTGGTAAATCTCCGGTATCATCAGTCACGATTTAACCTGGCACGAAAAGCTCATTTCAGACCTTGCAATGAAATTGATATTTCCGGTTCAATAAATGTCCCCGAAAAATTTAGTAAGGGACTTTACAGGTGCCGGTTGGTATATACCCAAAACATTGAAAAAATTGAATTTCTACCCCACCTTTTCCGCACAGTAGAAAGCCTGAAGCTGGTGGAAAACAACCGGATTGATTACAGAT
>JBEPWX010000215.1:0-6026 GCA_041642235.1 Mariniphaga sp. | reverse complement strand
TTCACCACTGCTTCGCTCCCCGAAATATTTCCCAGGTCATTTCCTTCCTCGTATTGAATCATGCGGTATTGCTTATTTGGGTCAAGTCCTCTTAGCTCAACCTCCTTTTCGAAAGGGGCATCATCAAAAAAGGAATAATAGAATGTGCCATCATCTTTTTTGACCACATATCCTTCGGGTGAATGATAAGCAATATCATATAGTCCCAGATAATCACCTAAATAGATTTCTTCCGAAAAATACAGGTCCATCCAGTTCCTGGCATGTTTTTCTCCTCCAAGTTCATCAACTTCCCACCTGAGGGAAGTGATTACACTCCCAATTGCAACACTTTGTGCAGGTTCGCCTGCCAGTTCATTATAATCCATTTTTTCCACATACCCATCTCCCACAGGAGCTTTGCCGCCACGAAGGGCTTTCATCCAGCGAACCCGCCAGCGAACCTGTCCGTTTGAGGTAGGATCGGATGCATCCTCCACATGGTAATAAGGATATTGGTACACATCATGAACAGCTGCACATGCACATTGTCCGACCCATGCATTCTCCGGTTTTATTTCCATCATTCTGTCATGCATATGTTTAAAAGCCTGGTAATTGTCTTCCACACTTTCTGCACTTTGTGTATGATTATGATTTTCAGCGAAACATGGTAAAGGATTTTGATCTTCCCAATCGGTGTATAATCCGTCTATGTCCCATTTGCCAACTATTTTATCTATTAATGACTCCCGTATATAATCGTGAGTACCGCTAAATGAAGGACATAATGCATATTTTGACTGCTTGCTTTCAAAGTATGAACCATCTTCATTTTTTATAAGCAGCGGCTCCATTGCTTCGGTAATTGTATCTACCCCAAGAAGGTCGAACCACAGGTAAACTTTAAACGATTTATCCTTATTTTCACCCCACTTCGGTGTATGCGCTTCTTTTACAAAATCAATTATTTCCTGTTCATTCTTAAATTTATCAGGATTGGGATCCCAGGTTCCGAGGTAGTCTTGCCACCCATCATCCAACATAATTGCTTTGAAACCATAGTTCGCCAGTTCATCCATTTTTTTCAGAACCTGTTCTTGCGTAAAATCTCCCGAGCCAGCCAGACTGTTCATCCCCCATGTTTTCCAGTAAGGTTCATAAGCCTGATCAGGATATTCTTCAATAAAACCCTTTCGCCCTTCTTGTTGAAGTGCCATATCCAATAGTTGCCCGAATCGTTGTGCCGGGTTGAAAAAGTCTCCTTTATGCACACATACCGCACTTTTCCATGTAGTTACAGAATCGCCGGGAGGAATATGATCCGGAAACTGGCCATAAGTGTTTTCTGGAACTGTAACAAATCCCACATCCACCTTTTTATCATCCTGCACCTGTAATTTCACATTAAGAAATCTTGGTTCCCCTTCCACGTGAAATACAGCCATACCCAGTTCGGCACCCCAGACATCAATGAACGGCATACCTGAATAATTACTTCCTGATCCCGGGACTAGAAAGTTTTCATCGGTAGTGTCAGTTACGGCTACATTAGTCCAGGTTTCACCCCATTTCTTATTCAGGGGCTGCAGATAACGAAAGCTGTTGGATTCTTCTTCTGGATTGGTTAACTGGCGATCGAGGCGATAATAATTATATCCTATCTGATCAATAGACATTGCATTATCCGTCAGGTTCGAATAGGTACATTCAGAAATTGCCACATCCGGAAGACTTTCATACATTTCTACCGATAATGTTTTTCTGATGCCAGGAAGAAGACCTGTCAGAATTAAACGCTTTCCCTTTCCTAAGTCGGGATCATCCAGATCTTCAACTCGATAAGACGTTTGCTTAAAATGTGAAAAAACCTGACCATTTACTTCAATGTAATGTGATGGCATCGCTGAGGATTCGGTGTTGATTTCATCGTTAATGGATAAAATCCTGTCATCTTCCACATAGCTGATTTTACAAAATAACTGATCATCAAACCGGAGCTGGATTTTCTCATTTTCAAAATAGAGCCAGGAGTTTTCCTCACGCACATTTAAGCTGTTGGTTTGTTGGGTATTACAACCTGTGAGGTTTGTTATTACAGCGATAATAAAACCGTATAAAATTCCTGTTTTTGTAAAAAATACTTTTCGATTTTCCCAATTACTTTTCATATAGTTTATAATATTTATGATTTATATGCCAGCATTCTTAAAATTCGACATTAAGTTTAAAGAGGCCGAAGATCGTAATAAATTTCATTAAAAAAGGACAAGCATTAGGAAATAGGGTTATAAATTTTATTAGAAACATCATTCTTTTAAATTTTTGAAAGGTATTAGTCAATGCTGAACAAACACTATTTAAGCTTTTTTTAGAGCAATAAAAACTGTATACAATTCTTTTCTTCTAAAATAGTCTTTTTTATTTATTTTAAAAATTCACCTGACAGGCGAGATCTTTATCTAAAGGGTGTTTAGGATTATTGAGCTAAAAGATCTTGAATACATGATATTCTACTATTGAATTTGATGTTCAATTCAGTATATATCAGATCTTATTTTATCTTAGACGTCAAAAAAAATGAAGGTTAAAATCATTCCCTTTTTTCGAGCAGCAACTTTATTTTTGTCGTTGCTTTTAATCTGCGGTATTGGCAATAGTACAAGTGTTTCAAAAAACAAGCCGTCTTTAAAGGTTATTATCGACACCGATCTCGACTCTGATGTGGATGATGTTGGAGCTTTGGCAATGCTTTATAACCTGCACCATGCCGGTGAAATTGAATTAATTGGTGTAATCGTTACCAGCAATGATCCTTATGCCCCGGTATGTGCATCAGCTTTAAATACCTTTTACGGACTACCGGAACTTCCGGTGGGTTTTTTAAAAGATCAGCCCTCACTGAAGAACCATTCTCGTTATACCAAACAAATAGCAGAAGAATTTCCTTCTGGAATCAGAAACTGGAAGGATACTGAAGACGCTGTAGATTTGTACCGCAGCTTGCTGGCTCAACAACCCGATGAATCGGTGTATGTAGTCACAGTCGGACATTTAAGCAGTTTACAGGGATTGCTTCAGTCGGAACCTGATGGCATTTCGGAATTAAGCGGAAAAGAGTTGGCTCATAAAAAATTAAAAAAATGGATTTGTATGGGAGGGCAGTACCCGTATGGTAAAGAGGCCAACTTTTACCGGCCAGACCCGGAGTCTTCGGTGTATTGCATTAACAATTGGGAGAAAGAAGTAATTTTTTGTGGGTGGGAAGCTGGTAATAAAGTTATTACAGGTGGAAATTGGTTAAAGAAAGCACTGCCAAATCAACATCCTGTTTACAGAGGTTATGAACTGTTTAACAATTTCTCAGGTCGTCAGAGCTGGGATCAGCTCGCTGTTTTACAATTAACGGATCAGCCAAATCATTTTTTTTCATACATCAAAGGATGGTGCCGGATTGCTCCTGATGGAAGCAATACCTGGGAGAATAACGAACTAGGCCGGCACCGGTATATTGTATTAAATTCTGACTCGGATGCAGATTCAGTAAAACAGCTTATTGATGGTTTGATGGCAGGTGAGATGGAAATGCTTAAGGAATAGTAACTTACAGACTCAGTTATGCCACAATCTCCAACTTGTTCCCGTCGGGATCGAGTACGACGCTTTCATAAAATCCGTCGCCGGTATTATGTGGTTCTCCAATCACTTTGTACCCGTCGTTACGAATGGTTTCGGTAAGATGATCCACCTGGCTCTTACTCTCTACCCTGATGGCAAAATGAGCATAGCCTGTGAAATTTTTTAACGGATCATTTTTCGATTTACCAAGATTTGGCATTTCCATGAGTTCGAGACGGCATTCGCCATCGAAAAATAAAAAATAGGAACGAAACTCCCGCGAGTGGTTATAATAAATTTCAGTTGAGGAAGCATCAAAATAATGCATGTAAAAATCCCGGAGCCTTTCCAGGTTATACGTCCATATGGCAAGATGTTCGATTCGCATTTGCTTTAATTATTAGGTTCAAACTTACAACAAATAAATGGTTCCTGATCAACAGAATATGATTCCTGAAGATATTTAAATCTGTTGCAATTATTTCTTCCTGTATCATGTAATTCTTTGAAGTTAGACAGTTTGGTATCATTTCTGTTAAAGAATTGAATTAATTGAATTAATTTTCAAAACTTCTTTTAAACGAAAAGTAAAAATTTATTTAAAATAATGTTCGAAGTAACAGAAAACCATCGTTATTATTACTTTTAGCTAATTAAACATTGGAGTATCTTCATTGTTTCTGATTTTATAATTTAGCAGATGAAAAAAAAATATCCTATACCGGCATTTTTACAGGAATCCCTGGAAAAGTTTTCAGACAATAATTCTCTGTCATTTGCCGGAGAAAAAAATTATACATATAGGGAGATGGGCGATGATGTCAAGCGGGTTGCAACGTTACTCAAAACTATGGATGTTAAAAAAAATGACAAGGTTGCCATATTAAGTGGCAACATGCCCAACTGGGGAGTCGCTTTTTTTGCTGTATCATGGATTGGGGCCACGAACGTTCCGATTTTACCAGATTTTCATCCAAATGAAATTAAATCAATAATAGAGCATTCTGAAACAGAAATCTTGTTTGTATCAGAATTGCTGTATAAAAATCTAAATCAGGAAACTCTTGACATGCTGAGGCATGTCATTGTACTTGATAATTTTTTAGTGATTAAGGAAAAAACTGTTGCCGATTCTATTGAACCAGGGAAGAGTGTAATTAATGGATTAAAAGGTGAAGTCCTTCCTGAGGCTATAGATGAAGGAGATTTGGCAACTATTATTTATACATCGGGCACTACAGGCAGTTCCAAAGGGGTAATGCTTACGCATAAAAATTTGGCATGGACCGCTGAAACAAGTTACACATTTCAGGATATTTCTTCCTCCGACCGATTTCTTTCAGTACTTCCCCTATCACATACTTTTGAAAATACACTTGGATTTTTGTTTCCAATATTGTATGGTGCATCTGTGTATTACCTGCGGAAGCCACCGGTGGCATCGGTTCTGCTGCCTGCATTGGAAAAAGTGAAGCCCACTATTATGCTGGTGGTACCCCTTATCATTGAAAAGGTATTCAGGTCGAAAATTTATCCCAAATTTCAAAAAAGCCCGCTTACCAGGTTCCTCTATTCAATTCCGGCTATGCGAAAATTACTGCACAGGGTGGCAGGGAAGAAGCTCTACCAAACCTTTGGAGGCAAACTTAGGTTCTTCGGAATTGGAGGTGCCAAGCTTGATCCAACAGTTGAACAATTTTTAAAGGAAGGTAAGTTCCCTTATGCTATTGGCTATGGCCTTACCGAAACTTCCCCACTGCTGGCGGGAGCTGTTGGGAAAAATGTAAGAATTGGTTCAACGGGTATTGCGCTGGATGGGGTTCAGCTCAGGCTTGGAGATGCCGATTTAAGTACAGGTGAAGGGGAAATTCAGGCTAAGGGTCCCAATGTAATGAAAGGATATTATAAGGCGCCTGAAATGACAAAGGAAGTGTTTACTGAAGATGGCTGGTTTAAAACCGGCGATAGGGGCTGGTTTGATGCAGATAATTTTCTTTTCATCAAGGGAAGAATAAAAACGATGATTGTTGGGGCAAGCGGTGAAAATATTTATCCGGAGGAAATTGAAACGGTTATAAATAAAATGCGGTTTGTACTTGAATCACTGGTGGTAGAAAAAAAAGGAAAACTGGTGGCCATGATTCATTTAAACCGCGAGGAAATGGAACAGCATTTCAGGAATATGAAAGCAGAAGCACAACATTATATCCATGAAAAATCGGAGGAAATTCTGAAAGAAACACAGAAAAAGGTGAATGAAGAAGTCAATAAATTCTCCCGTATTCAGCAGGTAATCCTTCAGCCAAATCCTTTTGAAAAAACACCCACAAAAAAAATAAAACGGTTTTTGTACGTGTAAAAGGAAAAGCATTATTGAATCGGTTGTCCCGGTGATTTTTTTAGATTTAGTTTAATGGACAGAAAATATT
>JBEPWX010000214.1:0-6033 GCA_041642235.1 Mariniphaga sp. | reverse complement strand
GGCTTCCATCCGCCAGCTGGCGGATATCCACCATTTTTCCCTCATTGGCAAAAACACCGGCAGCATCTAAGGTTTCGTTGAATGTGGTGAACAGGCTCTTGATTACATCTTTCTCTATCAATTGTTCCCGAAAATGCCAGAATGTTTTGCTATCGGGTACTTTATCGCTTTTCTTTAGTCCCAGAAAACGCTTGAAACTTGCCCTGTCCGTTATCTGGTATTCCAGTTGGTCGTCCGAAAGATTATAGAGGCTCTGAATCAACAGGGCTTTAAAAAGCACCAACTTGTTGAAAGGAGGCCGGCTTCCTTTCGACCGGTCTTTTGTTTCATCGGCGAAGGCCTTGTCCAACGGGCTTTGAATATATCCCAGTCAATATAATTGCTTAATTTTTGCAACGGATCGCCCAGTTTGGTGAGCTTTTCCATCAGAAAGTGGTCGTCGAACAGGCCTAACGGATTTACGTTTTTCATGGTTGCTTATTTTATACTGCTAAATTAAGCAATCTATACGACATTTTACTCATTAAGACATTAACAATCAGATGTTTATATTAACATTTTAGTTTTTAGAGATGCCCTTAAGTTATATCAAATGATTTTTTTGGGGTTGTGTATGTACTAAACTAAGTAGTCTGAAGGGCGAACGATTTAGCCATCTACTCAAAAAGTGCCGAAACCTTTTTTTACAGCCATTTTTATTCGCTTCAAATACTTGAGGATCAATTAAAGTTGTTACTGATTATAAATACTTCATCAATTTCCTCAAATTCTCTCACTTTTGATTTACAATCCAATGATAATCTGTCAATATGTGTTTTATATTTCTGATTTTTATTTATTAGATTGTTTTTTTTAAGGTAGTATTTTGTAACTTGTATTAATTAATTAGAAAAAGACAAACCATTAAATTAAAAGTTGCAAACATATGATTTTAACATTTTCTACATCTTGAATTCATAATAGATTTTTAAGTCAAATATTTTAATTCCAAATAAATTGATAATGACCGATGACATCATTAATATTATCAAAGTATTTAATTTCAATTTAGATTTTTCTTACTTGAATAAAACTATCGGTTCTTTACATTTAAATCGAAGATGTAATTTCGTCATTTACGATTTAATTAAAAACAGATTTATTTATTTCAGTTCTGAAAAAAATGAGGTGTTTGAAGATCTACCTAATGAATATCTGAACAAAGGTTATCTGCATTTAAAAAATATATTTCACCCTCTTGACTTTGCAAATCTGATAAAAGAAATTGTGACCCTTATCAACTATGCGGAATATACCAACCGAAAAATTATAAAATCGGAAAATGGCGGACAAATCTTAAGAACTAAAAACAATAACGGAGAATGGCAGACCAGAAGAATACATCTGATTTATTTGAAGGAATGTCAGGAACAACTATTTAAGGCACTGCTTGCATTTATTGAGGAAGATATCTCACAAGAAATAAATATTACATCCAGAGAAAAGGAAATTTTTCAATTGCTTTCGTCAGGCTATTCGGCAAAAATGATTGCCAATAAACTAAACATTTGTGAAACCACTGTCATTACCCACCGCAAAAATTTGATTCATAAACTTCACGCAAAAAATAGCGCTGAGCTAATTAAAAAAGGATTTGAATTGAATTTGATTAGTTAGCCCAGTCTTGACACAAATCTGTTAAATATCCTCATAAATGAGGATGGTATTCAATTGATTTAAAATCTATCTTTTCGTTTTATAAGCTCAAATGTAATTGAGGGGGCGGAGCTTAGCAAAAACGCTTCTTTTTTATCCCCTGAATTTCTAAGATCGAGACACAGACTAGTACAAATACTTATAATTAATTACGGCCAGCATCAAGGCCAACGATTCACATTTATTACCTGAATTTAAAATTCAAATATTAAAATAAGAAAGCGAGGTAAATTATGGCAACACAACCTACCTACCCAGGTGTTTATGTTGAAGAAATCCCAAGTGGCGTCCGCACTATAACGGGAGTAGCTACATCGATTGCAGCGTTTGTCGGTCGAGCCTTACGGGGCCCGGTAAACGAACC
The DNA here is from genome assembly GCA_041642235.1 of Mariniphaga sp. Taxonomy (GTDB): domain Bacteria; phylum Bacteroidota; class Bacteroidia; order Bacteroidales; family Prolixibacteraceae; genus Mariniphaga. The sequence goes on along the minus strand of JBEPWX010000214.1, from coordinate 3,974 downwards.
TGTAACTATTAACAATTACGGCGATTATGAGCGGATTTTTGGCGGACTTGCAGAGATAAGCTCAATGAGCTTTGCAGTTCGCGATTTTTATTTAAACGGAGGAGGACAAGCTATTATCGTAAGATTACACAATGGTGCAGGCCTCGCAAACATAACGCTGGATGCCGATGATTCACCACCCGGATTACCTTTGATTTTGGATGCGTCAAGTGAGGGCTCATGGGGTTCCAACCTGTTTGCTCATGTCGATTGGGATACAAAAGATTCAAACGATGAAGAAATTTTTAACTTAACTGTTTACGAAAGAGATCCGGTTACGCAAAAAAATATTACAACCGAGAAATTTCTGAATGTTTCCGTAAATCCATCAAGCAGCAGATTTTTACCACGATGGTTAGAAAATAACTCCCAATTGGTAAGAGTACAGCCCGACAATGGTGGAACATATCCGAGTGATTTTGCAATTCCGAGTGTGCGGCCAAATGAAACTTTCACCGCAGGAAGCCCGCCATCCAGTCCGCCATCACAGGTTGAGGACCCGGTACAGGCAACTTCCGTCGATGATGGAAATCATTTAGATGATAATGATTTTGTTGGTGCAGGTTTGGAAGGAAATAAGGAAGGTCTTTATGCACTCGAAAAAGCAGATTTGTTTAACCTTCTTGTTATTCCTCCATATGCAAACAATACCGGTGGCGTTCCGCAGCCTGAAGAAATCCCTACCGACATTACGACTAACCTTATTTCGAACGCAATCTCATATTGTGAAAGAAGACGTGCTATGATGTTAATCGATAGTCATAGTACCTGGACAAACAAGGACACAGCAAAAAGCGATTTTTCCGATGGAACTTATCCTGAATCTAGCAGTAAAAACGGTTCCCTGTTTTTCCCGCGAATTATGACGGCAAACCCTTTGAAGGAATTTCAATTAGAAGAATACATTGGAGGAGGGGCTGTTGCAGGTATTTTTGCACGCATCGACGGGCAACGCGGTGTCTGGAAATCGCCTGCTGGTCAGGAAGCAACATTGCGCGGAGTGGCAAAACTTACAGTTCCGCTAACCGATGACGAAAACGGAGAATTGAATCCTCTCGGCATCAATTGCCTGAGAACCTTTCCTGTTTACGGCCGTCTGGTTTGGGGAGCGCGTACTTTGGAGGGCGCCGATAAATTGGCATCGGAGTGGAAATATACTGCTGTACGGCGCACTGCTTTGTTCATTGAAGAAAGCCTTTTCAGGGGCCTTAAATGGGTGGTATTCGAACCTAATGACGAACCACTTTGGGCACAAATAAGGCTTAATGTAGGTGCATTTATGAGCAACCTTTTCCGCCAGGGAGCTTTTCAGGGAACTACTCCGCGGCAAGCTTATCTGGTAAAATGCGACAAGGAAACTACCACTCAAAACGATATTAATAATGGTATTGTAAATATACTCGTGGGTTTTGCTCCACTTAAACCTGCTGAGTTTGTATTCATAAAAATTCAACAATTGGCTGGACAAATAGAAACTTAAAATAAAAACATTATGGCACAGTTCACAGTAAATGCGCAACGGTTCGATCCCTATAAAAATTTTAAATTTCGGGTTAAGTGGGACGGACGATATGTTGCAGGGGTTAGCAAAGTAGGCGCCCTGAAAAGAACCACCGAAATGGTGGAACATCGGGAAGGCGGAGATCCGAGTTCAACCCGCAAATCTCCGGGGCAAACCAAGTATGAACCTATTTCACTTGAAAGAGGGGTTACGCACGACACCGAATTTGAGAAATGGGCAAATAAAATCTGGAACTTTGGTTCCGGCCTTGGTTCCGAAGTTTCACTAAAAGACTTTAGAAAAGATATCATAATTGATCTTTATAACGAGGCAGGTCAACTGGCTATTTCATATAAAGTATTTCGTTGCTGGGTTTCCGAATTCACCGCACAACCCGAACTCGATGCAAGCGCTAATGCCGTTGCAATCCAATCAATAACACTTCAAAACGAAGGCTGGGAACGCGATTATGAAGTTACTGAACCAAGTGAGCCTTCTTTTAGCGAGCCCGAGAATTAGAAAAGATTAAATGAACCCAATTTCGGCTGAACAATTGCTCTTGGTTTGGGAACAGGTGCATAGTTATTCTCTGCTCCAAAAAACGCTGCTGCTACTAGAAATGGTAACTCCTGAATCTGAACCTGCTGATGTTGCCCTTTTGAGTATTGGCCAAAGGGATACGCGCCTACTGAAGTTGCGAAACTCCCTTTTTGGGTCGTCATTGCATAACACTATCGAATGTCCCGATTGCAATTCAAAAATGGAATGGGATATGAACCTACAGGATTTAATCATCCTAGCGGCAGATAATCCAGAAATTTCTGCTGAACATGTATTGAAGGTAATTGATCTTCAGGTTCGTTTCAGGCTTCCGAACAGCAGGGATATTTCAATGATTTTGTCTGAAAATGGCAAAGAATTAAAATCCTATTCGCTATTGGAGAAATGCATTATGGATATAAAGCAGGTAAAAAGGGAAAAAAAAATAAAATCAATTCCTGAAAATGTAATTGATGCGTTAGGTGATAAAATTCCGGAACTTGACCCGGCAGCCGAAATAAGAATGAATATTACCTGTCCTTCATGTGGATATAAATGGGAGGCAATATTCGATATCATGAGTTATTTGTGGTCAGAAATCGATAATTGGGCACAAAAAACACTTCAGGAAGTTTATATTCTGGCGAGTGCCTTTGGTTGGTCTGAAAAAGATATTTTAAATATGGATGCCGGAAGAAGACAGGTTTATATTGAAATGATTGGATAATGAATAATTTTTTCAAAAATCTTATTGAACGGCATACACAACCTGTTGGTAAAATAAAACCAAGGTTGTCCGGAGTTTTTAAACCTGACCGGAATCCATCGTTAAATTTTGGCGATCCTGAAGCGAGTCAGTTTGTCATTCCGGAAAAAGAAGAAAATTCTGATCCTGTTCAATCAACAGAAGGATTCATTAACAAAGTCGATAAAATAAAAAGGAACGCTGTTTCTCAAAAGAATACGATTTCAAGTTATGAAACATCTGAAAAACCTCAGTCAAATAAAACGGGAAATCAATCTCTTTCAATAAATAAAATAAGAGATGTTCAAGGAATTGAAAAATCAAAGTCCATTGAAAAACCGGTTCCCAAAATGAAAAATGAGATTAAAAAGAATTCGGAAAAGATGGCTTCAGACTCTCAACCAGAAAAACAGAAATCTGATTTTAATGTATTTCAAATAAAACCGGAAATAAAACCGGAATTCGGTGAAACTCTTTCCAACCGAAATGATACTGGAAAAAGCAAACTTTCGGGCGACGACAAAACCCAAAAGTCGATTCAGCCTGAAAAGCAGTTTACACCTTCAGAAAAAAAAGTGGTTCCGAATAAAAATGAGAGAAACGGAACTATGGGATTGAAATTGCCCAATCGTTTCAATCAATGGATGAATGAACCGGTGAAGCAATCGCAACCAAAAGGAAACGAAATTTCATCTCCTCAAACCATTAAAGTCAATATCGGACGAATTGAAGTGAAAGCAATTATGGAACAAAACGGAACACCGGTTTCCCGAAAACCAGCCTTCAAACCCAAATTAAGTCTTAATGATTATCTCAACCAAAGAAACGGAGGAAAACGATGAGTTCTGCTTTGGCTATTGCTTCAGTTACTCGTGTACTTAAAGATTTGCTCAACGACGGGGTAATCGATCACGATATTTCCGGATCTGTTGGCGGAAATGTAACAGTTTCAGCATTGCCGCCCGACCGGATTGATGTTACGCCTGCCAACACGGAAAGTAGGCTCAACCTTTTTATGTATCAGGCGGTGCCAAACACAGGCTGGAACAACGTTGGTTTTCCATCGAGAAACAGCCGGGGCGACAGGATTACAAATCCACCTCTTGCACTGAATTTACATTATCTGCTAACTGCTTACGGCGCCGATGA
>JBEPWX010000213.1:0-6061 GCA_041642235.1 Mariniphaga sp. | reverse complement strand
TTATTTGTAATTTTTGAACGTTAAACTGCACGATTTTTGAGCAGTCAGTCAAATTATTTAAAAATGAACAACTTTTTTAACAGGCTTAATAAACACACCCGTACTTTTTACTGGATTCTTTTATTTCTTGTAACAGCAGGATCGCTATTTCTAATATTGCCCGGAGAACCCCGTTTCAGGTATGAATATCAAAAGGGAACCCCCTGGAGCCATGAAAACCTGGTGGCACCTTTCGATTTTGCTATATTGAAAACAGTGGAAGAATTAGAGCAGGACCGGCAGGAACAGCTGAAGTCAATTATTCCCTATTATGAATTCGATACCTTAATGGCCAACCAACAGATTCAGAAGCTGGAGGCCGACTGGCAGTCGATTGCCGACTCGTCAGATAACGAAACAGTGACAGAAGCATTAAACCATCTTAAAAATACCCTTTCCGATCTTTACGAATCAGGCATTCTCCCCCGCTCACCTGAAACCTATGAAGAACTTTCAGATAAAAGTGAACTTAAAAAACGAATCGGCAACAGGGTTACGCGAATTCCAATAGAAAATATTTACTCAGAAAAATCGGCATACAATAAGCTGAGCCAGACTATAAATATGCTGGCAGAAAAAAATACCGAACTGGAGGAGATTCTTGTACAACTGCAACCCGAAAACTACATCTCGTCGAATCTGTTTTACGATAATACTACTACTCAAAAGGAACGTGATGAGGTATTAAAAAACATTTCCACAACCAGAGGGTTGGTGCAGGCCGGAGAACGTATTATTCTTGAAGGAGAGGTTGTTAATGACGAGAAATTTCAAATTTTGGAATCGCTGAAAGCCAGCTATGAATCGGAACGTGGTGAAGGAATCAACCGTTACATGGTTTACATTGGAAAAGGAATCCTGATTATGGTGTTTATGATCTTGTTGTTCACCTTTTTATACATTTACAGATTCGATATCCTGACTCAATATAGCAAATTGTTATTCCTGCTGCTGTTTTTGGTAAGTATGATATTACTTACAATATTCATTAATTCATTTCCGCGTTTGCACATTTACCTGGTCCCGTTTGCTATTTTCCCAATTGTAATCCATACATTTTTTGATTCCCGCACTGCAATTTTCACACTCATTATTGCCAGTCTGGTTGCAGGATTTTATGCTCCGAATAATTACGAGTTTGTGCTTCTACAGGTTACAGCCGGTGTAGTTGCGGTATTCAGCCTGAACCAAATGCACCGTAGAGGGCATCTGATTATGGCAGTGATATGGGTACTTTTAACTTATATCGTGATTTATGTTGCCCTGGAAATGATTTTTGAGGGCACCCTGAGCTCCCTTAATTATATAATGTTGCAGTGGTTTGCTTTAAGCAGCATACTCATTTTGCTGGTATATCCGCTGGTTTTTATTTTTGAAAAAATATTCGGCTTTGTTTCAGATGTAACCCTTATTGAACTTTCGGATACCAACCAGCCTTTACTGCGAAAGATGGCAGAAGAAGCACCAGGTTCTTTTCAGCATTCACTCCAGATTGCCAACCTGAGTGAGGAAGTTATCCTGAAGATTGGAGGCAATCCATTCCTCGTAAGGGCGGGAGCACTGTACCACGATATCGGGAAAATAGCAAAACCCGAATTTTTTATAGAAAATCAGGCGGTGGGTATTAATCCACACGATAAATTAAACCACCTGAAAAGTGCAGAAGTGATAATCGATCATGTTAAAAATGGTATAAAACTTGCAAAAAAATATAAATTGCCCGAAGCCCTGACCGAATTTATTGCTACCCACCATGGAACATCTAAGGCTCAGTACTTTTACCTGAAACACCAGGAAGAAAACCCTATGGAAAAGGTGGATGATAAATTGTTTGTTTATCCTGGTCCTCTACCCCGCACAAAGGAAGCTGCTGTGGTGATGATTATTGATGGTATTGAGGCCGCATCACGCAGCCTGAAGGATAAAACCCTTGAAAATATTAAGGATGTGGTTAATTCTATGATCGATCAAAAGATAAGAGACGGGCAATTGGAAGAATCCGAATTAACCTTTAGAGATATTAAACTAATAAAAGAAACGTTATTAAAAAAGTTGATAAATATTTACCATGTTCGCATTGAATACCCAAAGGAAAAAAATGATAAATCAAAAGAATGAAAAGATTATTTAATTTTGCACCAAAAATTTAAAAAATAGTAAAATAGAATATGAAAAAATTGAAGAATATAGCTTTGTTTCTGTTCGTTATGTCGTTTATTATTACCTCCTGCAGTGAAAGCCCGCTGCCTGAGCCTGAAAATCCGGCAGAAATAAAAACAGAAGCATCAGAAATTACCCAGAAAGTGAATTCATTCATTGAAGTTGTTATGAATGATATATACCTGTGGTATAAAGATGTGCCAAATCTGGATATCCGGTATGAATTTGATTCAGAAGATTATTTTTATAAGCTCCTGCATAAAGACGATAATTGGTCGTTTATTACCGATGATGTTCATTCACTCGAGAACACATTTGAAGGAGTGGAAACCTCGTTTGGCTATTCTTTGGTATTTGGCTCATTTACAAATACAGGTAATAAATTTGCCATTGTTGAATTTGTGTATCCCGATACTCCTGCCTCTGAAGCAGGCATAGAGCGGGGTGATATCATTGTAAAAATGAATGGAAATGATATCACGGAAGGTAATGCCAGGAATTTGTTCGATGCTGACAATTTAAATCTTACATTTGGTACATGGGATGGAGGAAGCATTTCAATAGATTCAGAAACCGTGAACATTGAAGCAAGAGAATTAAATCTCGATCCGGTCGTTGTTTCGGAAGTAGTAGAACATGACACAAAAAAAATAGGCTACATGTTTTACGCCCAGTATATCGGGGACTATAATTCAAGCCTCGACAATGCCTTTCAGTATTTTTTGGAAGAAGGAATAACCGATTTGGTTGTCGATTTAAGGTACAACCCAGGTGGAGGAATTGATGCAGCTCAATATTTTTGCAGTTCCATTGCTCCTGTATCTACAGTTGATAATCAGGAAACTCTGGTAACATTTCAGTGGAACGATAAATATCAAAAGTTCATGCAGGATTCTAACATGGTTGAAAATCTGATAGTTCCATTTACAAATACCACTTCTGTTAAGCTTGGCCTGAATAAGGTTTATTTTCTTACCGGGGCCGGTACGGCATCCGCTTCTGAGCTTAGCATTACCGGGTTAAAACCTTACATGGATGTTGTAATGGTTGGCGATACTACATTTGGGAAATATACAGCTTCACAAACTTTTAAGGCAGAACAGTTTTTCACAAATCCGAAAAATTATGAAGACATTACTAACTGGGGAATTCAGCCCATTATAGCACGCTTTGCGAATTCAATGGGGGTTACCGATTTTAAGGATGGTTTTATTCCTGACATACTTGTTGAAGAAAACCCTTTTACAATGGTTCCGCTTGGAGATAAACAGGATCCACTATTCAAAGCAGCTATTGAAGATATAACCGGTACACCAGTTATCGCAATGAAAAAGGCCAGGATTCCCTTGCCGGAATTTACCATCTTCGATCGTGGCTTTTCTAAATACGATTCCAACAAACGTGAATTGCTAATCGATGGTCTTATACCCGATAAAATGATTAAATAAGAACAACTGAATATCATAACCAAAAGGCTGCTTTCGGGCAGCCTTTTATTTTTAAAGAAAGATTTTCCAATATTGCGCCAACTTTTCTATTCACGTCTTACAGAACCTAATCCTTCAATATTTTCATTAACTTCCGGATCACCCAAATAATTGATTTTACCGGCACCTTTAATAGTAGCATTTAATGTTTGAGTAGCATAAACTTTACCAGTCCCTACCCCTTCAATTATAAAATCAACTTCCCTGGCCTTAAGTTCACCGGCATTGATATGCCCGGCACCTGCCAGCCGCATATTAAGAATGTCGGTTACTCCAAGTAATTCAACCAGCACTCCACCTTTGTTTTCGACATAAATTTCATTGGCTTTTGCCTGTAATTTAACTTTGGCACCTCCTTCCAGCAACACTTCGATGTTTTTAAACTCAAGGTATCCTCTGGTTTCAAGTTTAATGCTGCCATAAACCCGAAGCCAGGTGAGCCGGTCGAATGTAACAGAAATTATTATCCGGCTAAAATCAAAAGGTTTCCTGTCAACATGCAAATGAAGAAGCCCACCTTCGTTCGAGAAATTCAGGTAATCGAATGCTTTCGCGTCAGTAACCCTGACTTCAACAGAAGGTGTACTTCCCTGTATTAGTTCAACTCCGTAAGCACCTTCGAGGAAAAGTTTAGTAAAATTTCCCATTTCAAAAGTTCGCGACTCCATGTTGCGGTCCTGACCAAACGCCGAAACAGAATTTAACAGCCCTGCTATTAATAAAATTCCGACTGATAAACTCAAAATTCCTGATTTCATTTTAATTATTTTATAGATTAAAAGCTTTTGATGGTAAAATTAAGGAGTTCGTTGAAATATAAAGCACAAATTCGGTGAACATCCTGAATAATCGGGCAAATAAATAGTACTTATTCGCTGAGCCGAAAAAGAAACAGCAAACCATATACTGCAAGAGAATAAAGAACAACAATAACAAAAAGGTCCATAAAAACAATTTGGGGTATTATAATTAATTGGCGGATAACATATACTAAAGATAAAACAACCATGAAAAAAAGAGATTTTATGGGTGTATATGAAAATTGTCGTATTATCCATGCAGAAAAACCCATCCAAATCAAACCAAATACAATCAGCACCATACCTTCTGCCGGGACACCGGCATTCAGCCGCACCATTCCCCATATTACCGGAAGGAGGCCGGCAAGCAATAAACCACGCCCAATACTTCTTCTTATGCGGTTTCTGTGAGTTGTATTCTCAATTAACGGAAAAAGCCTTGGCTTCAAAGGTTCGTGTTTATATTCGTACGAATGCAAATCTTCTTCCGATGCTATTATTTCCCGCTTAATTGCTTCCTCTACAGCTGCTTTAGCTGCTTCTTCCTGATATAGTTTTCGTTTTTTTAAGACTTCTTTTAACTGTTCATCCTCCAACTCCTGAATCATTGCGTAAAAATCAAACTCAAATTCTGTTATTCTTGCTTTTTCAGGCATTTTAAAATATTTTTATATTTTCAAACAAATAAAAAAGAAATTTGTCATATAGTAAGAATTATAAATCCACAAAAATTTAACCGACATGTACAATTTCGAATACAAAAATCCTGTAAAGATCATATTTGGCAAAGAAAGCATAAGCAAAATAGCAGGAGAAATTCCGCAAAAAGCAAAGGTTTTAATGACTTATGGTGGAGGAAGTATCAAAAAAAATGGTGTTTACGATAAGGTAAAAGAAGCATTAAAGAATTTTGACCTGCACGAATTTGGAGGCATTGAGCCTAACCCACATTATGAAACATGCATGAATGCCATAGAATACATTAAGAGTGAAAACATCGACTTCCTGCTTTCAGTCGGAGGAGGTTCGGTGTTGGATGCTACAAAATTTATAGCAGCCGGAGCTTTATACACGGGATCCGATCCCTGGGATTTTCTGAAATACCGGTATGAAATTGAAGTGCAGGAGGCTCTGCCCATTGGAGCAGTGCTTACCTTGCCTGCTACGGGTTCTGAGATGAATGGGAATGCAGTTATAACTAAATCTTCTACCAGGGAGAAAATGGCATTCGGTTCTCCCAAAGTGATGCCTCAATTTTCAATTCTCGATCCTGAATGTGTGTTCTCCCTTCCCGACCGGCAGATTGCCAATGGAATTGCTGATGCATTTGTACATGTTATCGAACAATACCTGACTTTTCCGGTGAACGCACCCCTGCAGGATCGTTTTGCAGAAGGAATTCTCCTGACTCTTATTGAGGAAGGTCCAAAAGTGCTGGCTAACCGTACCGACTACGATGCTGCTGCCAATTTTATGTGGAGTGCTACCATGGCTTTAAACGGCATAATAGCTGTGGGTGTCCCGCAGGATTGGGCGACACATATGATTGGTCATGAACTGACTGCCTTTCATGGA
>JBEPWX010000212.1:0-6075 GCA_041642235.1 Mariniphaga sp. | reverse complement strand
TGAACCACGGTTGCTTTCCAATGTTCCGTCATCGATGATGTTCACATAACTTTCGGCTACTTTTTTACCCATTTTATCGCTGAAGATTGAAGTGCCTTTACGATTGAAATCGGCTTCAAAGGTATGTCCTATGGCCTCGTGCAGCAATATCCCCGATCCACCGGCCCCCATAACTACAGGCATTTCACCTGCCCTGGGCTTGGTAGCCTCAAAAAGCAAGTTCGTACGATCTACTGCTTCCCCGGCCAATTCATCAATTATCTCCCCGGAAAGCCATTCAAATCCTTTTCTAAAAGAGCGCGCAGCATAGGAATTTTCGACTTTACCATCTTTTTCCATAATGCATACCACTCCAAAATTTATCATTGGTCTGTAATCGTATGTAAGTCTGCCTTCCGAATTAAAAAATAGCACATAGGAACTTTCATCTCCAAGAAATGCATTCACTTTTATGACTTTATTATCGAGACTAAATACCTTATCGTTTATTTTCTGAACAAAAGGCACTTTATCTTTTACCGACACATCTTCCCACTTTTGGGTGATACTGTAATAATTTGCTGGTATTTTTTCAGTCACTCCGGCAGGTGTAAAATTAGTGCTGCTGCTTGCAATACTAGCAGCCATTTTTGCAGCATTGTTTAAAGCCTCGGACGTAATGGTTTCAGAATATGCATAACCTGTCTGGTCACCTTTTAAAACCCGGATACCAACACCATAATCGACATTTGAATAAGCACGGTTAACTTTTCCGTCTTCCAGTCCAAGATTATTCGATTTCTTATGTTCGAAAAACAAATCGGCATAATCGCCACCTTTGCTCATAGCTGCTGAAATTACACTTTGCAGCATTTCAACTGAAACCTCAAAATGATCTAAATAATTTTTCACGTTTCCTAAATTTTGAACATCATGAAACGACTGTAGGAAAGGGGGCAATATTATTCCCCCGGCAACTGCCGCTCCGCTTGATTTAATAAAACTCCGTCTGTCTGTTCTCATATTTTCTTATCTGTAGAAGTTTAAAATCTAAATTTTGTTCTATTAGACGGACATAATAATCAAATATTACACCTAAAATTCATTTTTCGGAGTTTTAAAATATAAAGTGCAGCAATAAAACAATAAATTAATACTGCTTAAAAAATTCAGACCAATATTCAACCAGCATCATTTTTATAAAAAACCATTATTTCATAAGTCATACCCCCAAATTTCAATACACATTTAAAAAAAATATCAATTATTTTAAATTTAACCCCTAATTAATAAGGGCAATGAAATAAAAAGTTCTATTTTTGAAGCAGAAAATAAAATTTAATAATTACAACTATGGCACAATTCAGACTAAAAGCACTGGATGAAGTACTCAACCGTAAACCAGAAGAATTTGTAAGAGAAGACAACCTGGTTTCCAACTATTATGGAAGACTGGTTTTTGATCATGCAAAAATGAAAAAATATCTATCCAAAGAAGCATTCTCTGCTGTAATGGATGCTATAGATAACGGTACTACCATTGACAGAAAAATGGCAGATCAGATAGCACAGGGGATGAAGTCATGGGCTCTGGAAAATGGAGCCACTCACTATACTCACTGGTTTCATCCACTTACAGATGCCACTGCTGAAAAGCATGATGCATTCATTGTTCATTCAGAAAAAGGCAATGTTATAGAAGCATTTTCTGGCACTTTACTTGCCCAGCAGGAACCTGATGCCTCCTCATTCCCCAGTGGCGGCATACGACAAACTTTTGAAGCCAGAGGATATACAGCCTGGGATCCGACTTCACCTGCATTTATCAGCGAAACGACACTAACCATACCTACCATTTTTATTTCCTACACGGGAGAAGCTCTTGATTACAAAACACCGCTCCTGCGGGCCCTTCATGTAGTAGACAAAGCTGCAACAGGAGTTTGCCAGTATTTTGATAAAAACGTAACCTCTGTACAGGCAAATCTGGGATGGGAACAGGAATATTTTCTTATTGATGAAGCACTTTATATGGCCAGGCCGGATCTGATTCTTTGTGGAAGAACCCTGATGGGACATTCTTCATCGAAAGATCAGCAGCTTGATGATCATTATTTTTCCTCTATACCTACACGTGTTAACCGTTTCATGCAGGATGTGGAGAATGAAGCATACAAACTGGGCATACCTGTAAAAACCAGGCACAATGAGGTTGCACCCAACCAGTTTGAGCTGGCACCAATATTTGAAGAAGCCAACCTTGCAAACGATCACAACCAGCTTATTATGGATATAATGCAGAAAATTGCCCGCAGGCATAAATTCCGCATTCTCTACCATGAAAAGCCATTTCAGGGAATTAATGGATCTGGAAAACACAATAACTGGTCGTTGTCAACCAACACAGGAGTAAATTTGTATTCTCCTGGTAAAAATCCAAAATCAAACCTGTTATTCTTAACCTTTGTAATCAATACAATGCAGGCAGTTTTCGATAATCAGGATTTATTGCGTGCAAGTATTTATCATGCAGGCAACCAACACCGGCTGGGAGCAAACGAAGCTCCCCCTTCCATTCTGTCGGTTTTTCTTGGAACAGAAGTATCAAATATGCTCGATCTGATGGAAGAAGCAGTTTCCGACAAAAAAATGACTCCCGATGAAAAAACAGCTCTCAAACTGAATATCGGACGGATTCCGGAAATTATTCTTGACAGTACCGACAGAAATCGCACTTCACCCTTTGCATTTACCGGCAATCGTTTTGAGTTCAGGGCAGTAGGATCTTCAGCCAACTGCGCATCCGCACTTATCGTTCTTAATACTGTTGTGGCCCATCAGCTTAATAAGTTCAAAAGCAAAGTTGACGGATTAATAGAAAATGGGATAAAAAAAGATGAAGCGATATTCCAGGTTTTAAAAGAACTGATAATAGGATCAAAGGCAATACGCTTTAACGGTGATGGATACAGCTCGGAATGGGTAAAAGAAGCAGCAGCCCGTGGTCTTACCAATGTGAATAATGTTCCTGAGGCTCTGACAGCCTATTTGCGCCCTGAAAATCAAAAAATGTTTAAAGAGCTGGGGGTATTGAACGAAACGGAACTACACGGCAGAGTGGAAGTAGAATATGAGAAGTTCATTATGAAAATCCAGATCGAATCACGTGTTTTAGGTGATTTAGCCATCAACCATATTGTGCCAACTGCAGTTCAATATCAAACCACACTTCTTGAAAATGTTAAAAATATAAAAGAAGTTTTTTCTGCAGAAGAATTTGAGGAGCTTGCTGGTGCCAGAAAAGATCTAATCCGGGAAATAGGAAAACATATTTCGGCAATTAAAGCAAAACGCAAAGAAATGATTGAAGCACGAAAAAAAGCCAATGTAATCGAAAATTCCTATGATAAAGCAATAGCCTACGATGAAACAGTGAGACCTTTCCTGCAGGTCATCCGCTATCATATTGATAAACTTGAATTAATTGTTGATAATGAACTTTGGCCATTACCTAAATATCGGGAATTGCTGTTCGTAAAATAATATGATTTATCATCAGCTTTTTTTTGAGGTTCCTGATTTATGAGGAGCCTCTTTTTGTTTTTTATATACTTAAATCGAATGTATGCCGTTATTTTTACAACCAGTAATTTTAATATACTTTTACCTTTCCAAAGTTAAAATGGGAAATGAATAGATACTTCAGGTTTATAATTTTTATTGCTATAATAATAGGTTTGGCATCATGTGGTGCCGGAAAATCGGGGCGCGATGCCTTAGTTTCTCATGAGATAGGCGAATATTACAGGGCCATAGAAAAATACAGAAAAGCCAGCCGCAAAGAGAAGGATCGTATTAAACGTAGAGAATATGCTTATGCCATTGCAGAATGTTACCATTATATCGGCGATTATGAACGGGCAGCTTTATACTATCAGAATGCAATTCGTAGGGGGCATGAAGATCCGGAAGCATTATTCAACCTGGCTGAAATGCAGCGCAATTCACAAGATTATGAAGATGCCATAGAAAATTACCGGTTATACCTTGAATTGAAGCCCGGAGAAGAACGGGCACGTAAGGGACTGGAAGCAATCAGAAAAACACAGGAGTGGATTGATAATCCCACACGCCACATTATAAATCCTATTAAGGAAATAAATTCAAGAGAAAGCGACTACGCACCTGCATTTGTAGCCGGACGCGATAATGAAATCATATTTACATCCAGCCGCCAGGCAGCAACAGGAAAGCGAAAAAGCATGGTTACCGGCCAAAAGTATGCCGATCTTTTCAGGACTACCTTCAATGTACAGCGTCAGAAATGGGAGCAGCCCAAATTGCTCGATGAAAACCTGGTTGTAAATTCCGGTGATGAAGACGGAGCAGCTACCCTCTCATCTACCGGAGAGCAAATGATTTTCACCCGTTGCCGGTACGATAAAACAGAAGCATTGGGTGCTGAATTATATTCCTCCTCCCAATCAAGAGGTTCCTGGTCGGAGCCCATAAAAGTACAGGTAGTACGTGATAGCATCACGGCGGCACATCCTGCCATGAACATCGAGGGTACAGTTCTTTATTTTGTTTCCGATATGCCAGGTGGGTACGGTGGCAAAGACATCTGGAAAGCTGAAAAAAATGGAAGTGCCTATAACGATCCGGTGAATCTTGGTGAAGCAATCAACACACCCGGTGACGAAATGTTTCCCTTTGTCAGAGACAACGGAGAACTCTATTTCTCGTCAAATTACCACATGGGGATGGGAGGATTTGACATCTTCAAAGCAGTAGAAAATGAAGATAAAACATGGACAGTGGAAAATATGGGATATCCTGTTAATTCACCCTCCGATGATTTTGGGATTGCATTTGTAGAAGGAGAGAATAAAGGAATGTTCTCATCCAACCGGAAAGGTTCAAGGGGGGATGATTTGTATGAATTTATGGTTCCTCCAAAAATATTCAAAGCCGAGGGAGAAGTTTTCGACAAACAAACAGGTAGCCATATCGATGGTGCAAATGTACGTATTATTGGTACCGATGGCACCAGCTTGCGTATGCGTACCCAAAACGGAAAATTCCAGATGACCCTAAAACCTGAAACGGAATATGTTTTTGCTGCATTTAAAGATGGCTATCTGCGCGATAAAGCCTCGGCAAATACAATAGGACTTGAGGACAGCAAAAACTTCAGATTTGAACTGTTCCTTGCTCCCACCGATGCTCCGGTGAATCTTGAAAATATCAATTATGCATTTGGGAGCTGGGAATTATTGGATGAATCAAAAACTGCACTCGATACACTGGTAGCTATACTTATGGTAAACCCTACAATCACAATCGAAATCATGTCGCATACAGACCATGTGGGCAGCGACCAGTTTAACTTTGATCTTTCACAAAAAAGGGCACAAAGTGTAGTGGATTACCTGATTGAAAGAGGAATCAGTCCGCAACGGCTTGTTGCTAAAGGATACGGTGAAACCTGGCCAAAATCCGTGACCCGGAATCTGGCCCGCCAGCATGAGTTCCTGAATCGTGGAGACGAATTAACTGAGCAATTCATACTGGACCTTGATGAGGAACAACAGGAAACTGCCAATGCTATTAACCGACGCACAGAATTCAGGGTGCTTTCTACCGATTTCATCGAACGTTTTGATGCTGAACCGGAAAGGTAAAATACTTCCCCCTGAAAAGTATTTATAACCTTTTTAATAATTCTGCAGCAATTCACCTTGTATGGAGTGAACCCAAAAACTTAAGATCTTCAGGATCTCTGTGAAAACCGATCCTGGTTCAGGCCATTTAATCCACAGGAACCGTCAACTACCGGAAGCAAACAGACAAATCTTAAAAGTTATATCAAAAGATGATTCAAAGACTTTTTTTCTTTGTAGTATCTTCGTGGTATCTTCGTAGTATATTGGTATTAAATTCGTAATTTTACGAATTTGATACTAAGATAATAGGAATAAAGCCCGAAGATATAATAAATAAAACCTGACTTTGATATAGCCTGAATAGTATTTGATGCCTGTTCGGCATTAATTCAGGATTGCCCATAAATCAAAAAGTTATCCCTTTTTCAAA
>JBEPWX010000211.1:0-6081 GCA_041642235.1 Mariniphaga sp. | reverse complement strand
AAAGCCCAAAAGTCCCCAGAAGGCCGATCCGGATTATTTTGAATATTATACCATTTCATCACGTACTGAAACTCCATATTTTATTGCCAGGGAATTTGGAATTACGGTAGAACAGATTTATGCTTATAATCCTGATGTTAAGCGTTTCCGGAAAGGTACCCGCCTTAGAATTCCCAGATGGGGAGCATCTCCCTCTTCTATCGCTTCTGATGTTTCAGAGGAACAACAACAAGACATCACGGAAAGAAGTTTAATCTTGTATGAAGTTCAGCCGGGAGAGAATTTAAAAACAATAGCACAACGATTTAAGCTTTCTGAAAGCGAAATTCTATTTTTTAATCCCGGAGCACGTGAATTAACGCCCGGAAGTGTGATTCATATACCACGGCCGGTTGATGAAGATGGGATCGAAGAACTTGCCGAACAGCGAGAGCGAAGAGAAGAATATTATGCAGGTGAAGGTGCTTTTTTTGAGCATACTATAATCTCGGGAGAAACTATGTGGTCCTTAACTCGAAAATATGATGTCACTGAGTATGAACTAAAAAAGATGAACCCATTACTTGAAGCCGGGTTTCCCGCAGGTATAACCATCAAAATTCCTGTAAAAAAATCGGAACTTAGTACCCCTGAGCCTTTGAATGAAGATGCTTTTCTCAGACATGTTGTGCAGGCGGGTGAAACTTTATTCAGATTATCTTCAAAATATGATATGTCCATTTCTGAAATACGGAAGTTTAATCCACAATTGGAAAAGCGCAATCTGGTGCAGGGGGAAACGCTTTTAATTCCAAAAAATCAGGAGCAGGAATTTGTTGAGATTGAGGAAGAAACAGATGATTCACTGAAACTTGAACCACCACGATTTGAAGGCAGGTATTATGAAGTAGAATTGCCGGTAGTTATACCGGAAAACTGCCGGATTGATGAATCAGAATTTAGTGTTGCAACCAGATACGATGTGGCATTGTTTCTCCCATTATTTGTATATGCAAACGATACCTTAAATAAAGATCTTGTAGAGGAAGGTATACCAATTGACACTTTGTTGGTTGAGGAGGAAGTGGCTGAAGAGGATACTCTTATTGAAACTGACGAGCCTGAAGAATTGTTTTATAGTTTTTATCGGGAAAGTGAAAATTACCTGAAATTTTATGAGGGTGTTCTTCTTGCTGTTGATTCGTTGCAGCGTGCCGGAATGCAAATTGTATTGAATGTATTTGATACACATTTGGATGCTGATTCTGTTCGAAGACATATCCACTCCGGTCAATTTCTGGAAACGGATCTTATTATCGGGCCCGTTTTTCCTCAGGTGCAAAATGAAGTAGCTGCTATTGCGGCAAAAAACAGGATACCTATTGTGTCTCCCTTATCGGCCCAGTCGAGGATTATAAACAGTAATCCATATTACTACCAGGTAAATCCTTCCCGCGATTTTATTATCGCAAGAACGGCAGAACTTATTTCTGAAGAATATTTTAACAGCAATTTTGTAGTAATTAAAACATCTAATTCAGCAAATACAGCAGAGGAAAAAGTTGTGGATTTGGTTCGTGAAAAACTCACTCCTTCAGGTTACTGGAACAATCCGGCAGGCATGTTGCATAATGAAGTTAATTTTAGCCATGACGGAGTAAATGGCTTGAGACGTGCTCTTTCAAAGGAAAAGGAAAATGTTGTTTTTGTTTCATCTATGAATGAAGGAGATGTTAGCATTGTTCTTTCAAATTTAAATAACCTGAAAAAAAATTATTCTGTAACACTAATCGGTTTTAACCGTTATGAGCAGTTTCACAGCGTACAGGAAGAATTTTTTCATAACCTTCATTTGCAATACATAGCCCCCTATTGGGTTGATTATTCCCATCCTGAAACCGTCAGATTTGTTAAAGAATTCAGAAAACACTTCCATACCGATCCTGGAAATTTTGGAATGCAAGGTTATGATGTGGCATTTTATTTTTTGAATGCAATGAAAAACTATGGAAAAGATTTTGAAGAATGTCTTCCTTATCAGCAGGTACATCTTGCTCAGGGAAGTTATAGTTTTGAAAAGCAATCGCCTTTCGGAGGTTATATGAATCAGGGAGTTTCTGTTATCAGTTACCAGCCAAACTATGAGGTAGTGAGGAAACGTGTTTTAGGATTATACCGGTTTGCTCAAAAATAATTTCAGGGAGGTGTCTGCAGAAATTCTTTTTCTGAATTCCTTTAAAACATAAGCGGTTTTTATACAACTTAATGTTATGAAATGAGCATGAGTAGTAATACATACCAACCGGGAATTATTAATCCCGATGCATATCGGGACATGCAAATTCCATATTATACCATTAAAAACTTACAATTTTAATAATATGAAAGCCGCTTATGTATAATTTATTTAATTGTAGGTTATATTCTAATCGGCTGAAGGTTAAACTTCAAATTCCTCAAATGTTTTTTTAATAATTCCGATTGCTTCCATCAGTTGTTGTTCAGTTATTACAAGTGGTGGTGTAAATCTAATTATGTGTTCATGGGTGGGTTTGGCAATCAGACCGTTATTTTTCATTGCCAGGCAAACATCCCAGGCTTTTTTTCCATGCATAGGTTTTATGGAAACCGCATTGAGTAAACCTTTACCCCTGACTGATTCAATCATTTTAGAAGGAATAGCCTTCATTTCTTTCCTGAAAATTTCACCTAAATTTAGCGCATTGTCGGCCAGGTTTTCTTCCTTGATTACTTCCAGTGCTGCAATAGCTACCCGAGCCGCCACAGGATTCCCGCCATAGGTGGAACCATGTTCCCCTGGTTTAATGGTGAGCATGATTTCATCGTCGGCTAAAACACATGAAACAGGATAAGTCCCTCCTGAAAGCGCTTTTCCGAGAATGAGAATATCGGGGCGTACACCTTCATGGTCGCAGGCAAGCATTTTCCCTGTCCGTGCCAGACCGGTCTGAACTTCATCGGCCACAAACAATACATTATACTTTTTACACAGCTCAGCTACATTTTTCAGGTATCCCATTTCAGGAACATATACTCCAGCCTCTGCCTGTATAGGTTCAATAAGAAAACCTGCAACATTGGGATCTTGAAGTTCATGCTCAAGTCGTTCAGTATCGTTATAAGGAATATTAATAAAACCTGGTGTATATGGACCGTAATGGTTATAGGAATCAGGGTCGGATGACATAGAAATAATGGTGATTGTCCGACCATGAAAATTACCATCGCAAACTACTATTTTTGCCTGGTCTTTGCTAATGCCCTTAACTTTGTAAGCCCATTTTCGAATAAGCTTCAAGGCTGTTTCATCGGCCTCGGCACCCGAATTCATTGCAAGCATTTTATCGTAACCAAACAGTTTCGACATGTATTCTTCCCACTCTCCTAAAACATTGTTGTAAAAAGCCCGGGATGTGAGCGCCAGTGTGTTTGCCTGTTCCGTTAAGGCTTTTACAATTTTAGGATGACAATGTCCTTGATTTACAGCAGAATAAGCTGCTAAGAAGTCGAAATATCGTTTCCCTTCAACATCCCAGACAAATACTCCTTCGCCTTTAGACAATACTACAGGAAGCGGATGATAATTATGGGCGCCATATTTTTCCTCCCTGGTTATGTAATCTGTTGATGAAAAATGTAACATATTATTTTTTCTTAAAATTTAGTTGCATAAATACAAATTTCAATGAATATATCAAATGACATTTGTTGTTAGAATCGGATAAAAAAAGCGGTGTAAAATATGTTTTTTGTTCCGGGCAGATACATGGTTATCGCAATTTCGGTTAGAAAAATTTGAACCTTGCCTGTTTTTTAAGGTTCAGAATTTATAAAAAGAAAAAAAAAATTTTATAGCATCCTTTTATGGAGGAGGCTGGAGGAATACCAATCAGAAGAATTTATCAAATCCTTTCATTAAAAAAAAAGAAAATTTTTTTTATTCATCTGTTGTATCCGGAAACGTGCAATCAATGTTTCCAGAAACGTGCAATCAA
The DNA here is from genome assembly GCA_041642235.1 of Mariniphaga sp. Taxonomy (GTDB): domain Bacteria; phylum Bacteroidota; class Bacteroidia; order Bacteroidales; family Prolixibacteraceae; genus Mariniphaga. The sequence goes on along the minus strand of JBEPWX010000211.1, from coordinate 2,086 downwards.
TACTTCAGCAAGAATAAAAAATAAAGCCAGGGCAATACACCATTTCCAAAGTTGTTTCCCTTTTTGTATTTCCTCTAAAATATTAGAAAAACCGGAAGCAACATTTTCAATAACTGACGCATTTTGCAGGTTATTTATGCTTATTTGTTCTTTCAATTCATCGGGAGAAAAGTATCTGAAATCCGATTCTTTACGATCATAATTAAAAGCAAGCGAGGCAAGTGTTTTATCATCCTGAACAACCAGGTAATGCCCTGCATTTTCTATCATACCGCCAAAACCTAAAAGAGTACCTCTGCTGGAAATAGTTGTACCCGGGATGAACCGGTTGCCAGTCTCCACATTTACCATTTCAATTGAAGATTCCCTGTTTGTATTAACAGAACGGGGCAGGAGCCAGGCCTGTTCGTTGCCGAGTGTGTGTGATAGCTTTTGTTCAGGAAGACTATTCAATACAATATTGTAAATTGAGGGAACAAATAGTATATCTTTTGTAAACGATTCATTTTTTTTGTTCAGAGGAAAGGAAAATACCCATACTTTTCCAGTTTCAAAAGGCATAACTGATAAAGCTTTGTCCCCATTTTGGAACCATAAAAGATTGGTTTCATCGGTCCTGATATTTTGCCTGAACTTTAAATGAGTACTGATTTTAGGCAACATGGCGTTTTCTTTTCTTTCGCTAAAAACATTCGCAAAAAAACGGTTGTCAAAATCAATTCCAGATATTTCAAGTGTGGTAGTATCAATCTCTGAAATAGTGCTGGCATTAAATGTTGATAGAAATTTATTGTTAGTATCGGAGATTCCTTCCTCCGTTGGAAACAAAACCACTGAAGTACCGTTTTTAACTGCCGTGGACAATTCATTCAAAAAACCTGTGGAAAAGTCCGAAAGGTTGAGCAGAAAGATGGTATTGCTTTCAGCAAGCTTGCTGATTTGCATGCTTTTAACATTTATAGCTTCCAATTCCACGTAATCATCGTTTTCAAATAATGCCGAAATGTATTTCAACCCTTCAATTGATTCAGGACCATCTTCATATACTGCAAGTGCTTTTAACCGGGGTTCAACAAAATAACTTATGTACCAGGTATTGTCGTGGGTGAAAGGATAGTCTGTAATTTCAATTCTGCCGTGTTGAATTCCTGCTGAAACATTTTTATAATTCAGCGTGGCAACAATTTCATTCTGTGCATCAATGGAAAAATTGGTCATTGATTTCAAAGAATCATTCAGGTAGAGCCGCAAAGGTAAGTTTTGATAATCTTCATTAGAACTGTTTTTAATTTTAACAAAAACCGATTCTTCCTGATTTAGCCCATGAGCAGGGACTTCAACCCAGCATGAGTCGATGTAAAGGTTATTCACCTGGTTTGGGATTAGGGGTATAAAATAATTATAATCGGGATTTTGTGAAAAGTTGTTTAGGTCGGTCACCGATCGCTGAAAATCAGAAACCAGGAAAAGAGTTCCTTCGGTTTCCTGTACCTGGTTCAGCGTGCTAAAGCGGTTACCTATTAATGAAATCTCCACTACTGAAGGTGATGGTTTAATGTCAGGCAACAAGCTGAAAAACTGCTCCTTATTCAGCAACTGTTGATGGCGGTTATCCAAATCATTTGTAAAAAGCCTGAAATTGGTGCCGGCTGCATATGCTTGCCCGATTTCAGCTGCTTTATTACGTGCCTGCTCAATGAGTATGCCTTCTTCCGACAGGGCATTCATGCTGAATGAATTATCAATATAAACACCTATAACCTCTTTAGAACCTGTTCCGGGGTTATTTTCAGCTGGAATATAAGGCTGGGAAAAGGCAAAGACCAGGAAAACAATGGCAAGGATGCGTGCCAACAACATTAGTAGTTGCCTGAGGCGCGATTTTTTTTGCGATTCTTTTTTTCAGAAGGATAAGTCATGCTAATTTTCAGTTATTTCTTAGAAAAAATATGTTTATTGGGCATCGCCGAGTCGTACAACCGGCTGCGACCGCTGCCGCACTGGATCAGGCGGCGGCTTCGGGCGGTGATCTGGAAACACTGGAAGAACCGCCGAACCCGCGTGGGAGAACTGCTTAAAAGAGGGA
>JBEPWX010000210.1:0-6100 GCA_041642235.1 Mariniphaga sp. | reverse complement strand
TAAGCATCATACACCTCTTAACTTAAACGGTATTTTTTAAAATTGAACAAATTTATAAAAAAAGCATTCGTTATGCGAATCTAATGAATCCTGAAACAGGAATCATTGCTTCTGGTAATATCAGCAAAGAGGAATGCAGGAATAGTATTCTATGCTAAATTAATCCTTCAAAACATCGAAGGTGAAGTTATCAAATGTTTTCCCCGGCTTTTTTTTTATTTTTGTGGCCTGAATAAATTCGGTTAAATACAATGAAAAAACCAACAGTTCTCAGTGGAATAAGGCCAACCGGCTATTTACACCTCGGAAATTATTTTGGGGCAGTACGTAATTTTATCAGAATGCAGGAAGATTTTAACTGCTTCTTTTTTATTGCCGATATTCATTCGCTTACCACACATCCCACACCCGAAAACCTTCAGACAGGGGTAAAACAGGTGCTTGCTGAATACCTGGCATGCGGAATTGACCCGGAAAAAGCTACCATTTATATTCAGAGTGATGTACCGGAAGTTACAGAACTCTACACCATTTTAAATATGAATGCTTATCTGGGTGAGTTGGAGCGTACCACTTCATTCAAGGAAAAAGCACGTCAGCAACCCGATAATGTGAATGCCGGTCTTCTTACCTATCCTGTATTGATGGCTGCCGATATCATCATTCATAAGGCCAATTTTGTACCGGTAGGTAAAGACCAGGAACAAAACCTGGAGATGGCCCGTAAGTTTGCGAAACGATTCAACCGTATGTACGGGAAAAAAGTATTCCCAACACCAAAGCCTTATACTTTCGATGGAAAAGATATGCTCAAAGTACCGGGACTTGATGGTAGTGGGAAGATGGGCAAGTCGGAAGGAAATGCCATCAATCTGTACGAAGATCCAAAATCAATACGCAAAAAAGTCATGCGGGCAGTTACCGACTCAGGCCCTACAGAAATGAACCAGGATAAACCGGAACCCATTCGGAACCTGTTTACTCTGATGGAGATTGTTTCAGATCCTTCAACAATTATCCACTTCAATGAATTGTACAACAAATGCGAAATCCGGTATGGTGATATGAAAAAACAACTGGCAGAGGATATTATATCTTATACCACACCAATCCGTAACCGTATTATTGACATTTTGGAAAATGATTCGTACCTTGCAATGGTAGCAAAAACAGGTGCAGAGAAAGCACGTGAATCGGCATCTAAAACACTTGATGAAGTAAAAGATGTGGTTGGTTTCAGAAAGTTGTTCTAACACAACATATACCCTAGGTTCATTTACGCCGGGCTGTTGCCCGGCTTTTTTGGCTGTTAATTTATTGATATCAGGGTGCCTATTTACTTAAACCCAGTTAAAAGTATTATATTTTTTAACTAAATTAAACGAAATAACCATCTTGTTATTTAACCAACGATCTTGGTTATACAGAGTTTTTTAAATAAGACTAATAAGTTTTATAGGTAAACTTTAATTAAATCCAAAATATGTACATTTACCTGCTATTTTTTATAAAACCAGAGAAAACAAATCATAATGAATAAATCATCAATCCTTTTTCCAGCTTGTCTGATGCTGTTTACCGCTTGTCAAAATCAAGCCAAACCATTAACTGAACAGCAGAAACCTAATATTGTATATATATTGGCCGACGATTTGGGTATTGGGGATTTAAGCTGTTACGGGCAAAAACTTTTTTCAACTCCAAATATCGATAAACTGGCTGAGACAGGAATAAAATTCACTCAACATTATTCGGGAAGCACCGTTTGTGCACCATCACGTTCATCACTTATGACCGGGCAGCACACTGGTCATACTTTTATCAGAGGAAACAAGGAGTGGAATCCTGAAGGTCAGTACCCGCTTGAAGACAAAGCAGTGACAATAGCCGAAGCTTTGAAGGAGGCAGGTTATACTACTGGTGCCTTTGGGAAGTGGGGCCTTGGTTATCCTGGTTCAGAAGGAGATCCAAACAACCAGGGTTTTGATGAATTTTTCGGATACAACTGTCAGCGAATGGGCCACAATTACTATCCCTACTATTTATGGCACAATCAGGAAAAAGTAATGCTGAAAGGCAATGAAGGCAAACAAACAGGACAATATGGACCTGATATAATTCATGAACAGGCGCTTGAATTCATGAAGAAAAATAAAAATAAGCCATTTTTCATGTTTTATCCTTCAATAATCCCTCATGCAGAACTGCTTGCACCGGAAAGTTATATGGATAAACACCGGGGAAAATATGACCCTGAAAATTATTACCAGGGAGTTGATGAAGGAGAAAATTACCGGAGAGGACCTTATGGTTCACAGCCAGAATCTCATGCTGCATTTGCGGCCATGATTAACATTCTTGATGACCAGGTAGGTGAAATCATAACACAATTAAAAAAATTGGAAATTTATGAAAACACCATTATTGTGTTTACATCCGATAATGGCCCGCATCTTGAAGGTGGTGCTGATCCTGATTATTTTAACTCTAACGGAATCTATAAAGGATACAAACGCGACCTATACGAAGGTGGCATCCGTGTTCCTATGATTGTTGTCTGGGACGGCAAAATAGCCCCCGGGACCCAAACCAGTCACCCATCTGCATTTTGGGATGTGTTTCCTACTTTTGCGGAAATTACCGGAGCGGATGTACCAGTAAACACTGATGGCATTTCATTTTTACCTACTCTAACGGGAAGGGAAAATCAACAGAAAAAACACAAATATCTTTATTGGGAGTTTCATGAAAAAGGTGGCCGTAAAGCACTGCGAAAAGGAGAATGGAAACTGATAAACTACAATGTATTCAATCCGAAAAAAACTACAGTTGAATTGTACAATATTGCGGCTGACCCGAAAGAGGAAAAAAATGTTGCGGATCAATATCCGGAAATTGTACAGGAACTAAACAGATTAATGAATTCGGCCCGTACAGAATCATCTGTATTTACTTTCAAATAAAAAACAATACCTCTGACAATGCTGAAAATTGTTGGCCTTATTATCGGGAAATTTTTATTTCAATGAAAAATGATTATGTTGATGTAAATTATTTAATAACCATGTATAAAATAACATCAATAATAGCTGCTTCTCTTTGTGTTTTAACATCTTGTCAAAGAGATACGAAACAACAAAAAAATCCACAAAAGCCCAATATCCTGTTTATTCTGGCTGACGATCTGGGTTATCATGATTTAAGCTTCATGGGAAGCACCTATTACGAAACTCCACATATCGACAGGATTGCCAGAGAAGGAATGGTTTTCACAGAAGGATATGCTGCCTGCCAGGTTTGCAGTCCTTCGAGGGCCAGCATTATGAGCGGTAAATTTACAGCCCGGCATGGCATTACCGACTGGATTGGTGCCCGTACAGGAGAGGAATGGCGAAAAGCCGGACGATATAACAAGCTTCTCCCCCCGGAATATGTACATAATCTGCCTCACGAATTCACTGTTCTTCCTGAAGCTTTAAAAGAAGTGGGTTACAAAACCTTCTTTGCAGGAAAATGGCACCTCGGCAGTAAAGGTTCATGGCCCGAGGATCATGGATTTGATATCAACAGGGGTGGCTGGGATAAGGGAAGCCCTGTTGGTGGATTTTTTGCCCCCTGGGAAAACCCGCGACTGGCAAACGGACCCGATGGCGAAAGCCTTACTTTACGACTGGCACACGAAACAGCTAATTTCATAAAAACTCATAAAGATACTTCATTTTTCGCCTTCCTTTCTTTTTATGCAGTTCATGCCCCCCTGCAAACCACACAGCAAAAATGGGCAAAATACAGAAAGAAAGCAGAGGATTCTGGTATTGAAGAAAACGGATTTAAAATGGGTCGGTTTTTACCTGTCAGACAGGTGCAGGATAACCCTATATATGCCGGACTCGTTGAAACAATGGATGATGCTGTCGGTGTGGTTCTTAATACTTTGGATGAATTGGGACTGGCAGATAACACAATTGTTATCTTTACTTCTGACAATGGAGGAGTGGCTGCAGGGGATGCATTCGCCACCTCAAATAAACCATTGCGTGCAGGAAAAGGTTATCAGTTTGAAGGCGGCATTCGCGAGCCCTATTTTATTAAAGTACCATGGCTTGAAACTGCTGGTAAAAAAACCGCTGTTCCTGCGACAGGGACCGACTTCTACCCCACCCTTCTGGAGCTTGCCGGAGCAAAATTAAAACCGGAAGAACATACTGATGGTGTAAGCCTTCTTCCTGCTCTGAATGGTGAAATTATGAGTACCCGCCCACTTATATGGCATTACCCGCACTACGGAAACCAGGGTGGAGAACCATCATCCATTATCCGGTTAGGAAAATGGAAATTGATCCATTATTATGAAGATGGCCGAAATGAATTGTACAACCTGGAAAATGATTTGGGAGAAACTACAGACGTGTCGGAAGATAATCCTGAACAAACCAGGCAACTTTTTGAACATCTTCAAAAATACCTCACAGATGTCGGTGCACTTTTTCCTAAGAAAGATCCTTTGTATAAAAAAGAACTTGAACAAAAACATCTGGAACGGATACGAAAAGAATTATTACCGCACCTTGAGAAACAGCGCCTGCAATTCCTTTCAAAAGATTTCAATCCTGAAAATAACTGGTGGGGAAGCAAGACAAATTAATAGTGCTTGCTCAGGAATAACTGGCTTCAAATCAATCAATCATTTCTTCAAATTAGTTTTCGTTTATTAAATTAAGAACAAAAATCAATTAAAAAGAAGTACTGTTACTGATAAAAAAACTATTTTTTCACCCAGTAAATAAAAATCAAAATATAATGAAGCAAATCGTTCTATGGTTGATTGCCCTCATCCTATTTTTTAATTTAAAGGCTATTTCTCAGGAGACGGAAATTATTTACCTCTCAGGTACAGATGCTGATAATACTGTGGAATGGGACTTTTATTGCACCGATGGAAGAAACAGCGGGGAATGGACAACCATTCAGGTCCCTTCAAATTGGGAATTGCAAGGTTTTGGAACCTATAATTATGGACACGACTGGCGTGATGAAAATAAAAAACTGGGTAAGGAACATGGTCTTTACCGGCATAAATTCAATGTCCCGGCTGATTGGAAAGGTAAAACCATAAACATTGTATTTGATGGATCAATGACCGATACACAAGTAAAAATTAACGGAAAACCGGCCGGAGAGATACATCAGGGAGCCTTTTACCGGTTTAAATATGACATTAGCAACCTGTTGAAATATGGCAGGGAGAATTTGCTTGAAGTGGATGTAGCAAAACATTCTGCCAATGAATCGGTGAATAAAGCGGAACGTCAGGCTGATTTTTGGATTTTCGGAGGTATCTTTCGTCCGGTATTCCTGGAAATTTTACCTGAAGTCCACCTTCAACGCATAGCCATTGATGCCAGAGCCGATGGTTCTTTTAACACGCTGGTGAAACTTAATAAATCAAAAAACACACATTCAGTACTGATAGAATTGTTCGATCTTAAAGGCAACAAGCTGAATGGCCAGGTACAGGATGAACTGACAAAGGGTACAGCTGAAAAAATGCTTTCTGGAAAATTTGAGAGTATTAGAGCCTGGAGCCCCGAATGGCCGGTTCTTTATGATATGAAAATTGTCCTGAAAAAAGGTGATGAAGTAATACATGAAATTACCGAACGTATTGGATTTCGCACTGTTGAATTACGAAGACATGACGGATTTTACGTAAACGGAGAAAAGGTGGTATTCAAGGGAGTGAACCGACATTCATTCTGGCCGGAAACAGGCCGCTGTTTAAGTGAAGCCAATCATTTAACCGATATAAGGCTAATGAAGGAAATGAATATGAATGCAGTCCGTATGTCGCATTATGTTCCAGATAAACGTTTCCTGGAGCTTTGTGATTCGCTTGGGCTATTTGTACTCAATGAAGTTACCGGATGGGCGGATGCTTACGATACAATCGTGGGCCCAAAACTTATAAAAGAAACCATCCTGCGCGATGAAAACCATCCTAGCGTAGTAGCATGGAACCATGGCAATGAAGGTGGATGGAATTTTGCCAATGAAAAAGGGTTTCATGAACTTGACATACAGCAACGCCCGGTTTTTTATC
>JBEPWX010000209.1:0-6083 GCA_041642235.1 Mariniphaga sp. | reverse complement strand
GTTACTTTTCATTTTTATAGATTTTAATTGCAGTTTGACCTTCAGGAGGAACATCAGTGCGCAGAATCAATTTTGTATAGTGGTTACAGTCACTGGCAATTGTACTTTCAATATAACCTCCATTGCAGGAATATCTGCCGGCCGGCATCAGAAGGGTAGCACGGCAATTAGGAAATGGCTCCAGGAGATCGTTCGTGATTGTTAGAGTTAGTTCCGTGTTTAATCCATTTGCAGGAGGGTTAATGTCCATTCTTAATGGCTTAACAGTACCGCGTGGAAACGGTATCGGGGCAACTTCATCGTTCATATAGGTACATGACACTACACGCCCATCTTCAAAACGGATGATTCGGAAACTTTCTGAACTGATTTTGCCCACCCGCTGGGTAGGAGTATTTCCCATTTTCATGACCCTTTTGTCAGTACCATGTCCATCATGTATCAGTGCAATTTTATGATTATCAAACAAATCCGGTGGAGCATTATGCTCGAATGCGTTAATTACTTTTATTCGTGCATTGGATCTTTCTGAAAGCAGCGCGTTAGACTGGGCAGTACTTTCATGCCAAGGCAGGGATCTGTTCAGAATACATAAATCAGGACCATAATCAATCATACTTTCCTGGGGCCCATACCATTGCTCAAAACCAGCAAACTGATGGTTGCCAAAATTGATGACATAGGGGATTTCAAGCTCTGAAAGGGCACCGGCAATATATGCAGGATTACATGAACAGGCCATCAGTACCATGTCAGCTCCGGATAAATTGGCTATTTCAGCCAGGTCCTTCAAGTATTCAGCCTGATATTGTCCCTGTGTGTCCAAATGCCCCCAGGATATGAATACAGGATTTTTCGGGTAATCCTTTACCACCATAACGGAGCTGAACGAAACCATTTCATATTCTTTCTTCGAGTCATTTCTGATAATCCGAATTACCAGATCATAGAGACCGGGCGGGGCATCATTGGGTATGGATAATATTAATTCCCTGTCGTAGTAGTATGCTGCTTCTGTGTCCTCTTCAAAATTTAGATTCCGGGAGAATGTTGCAGTGCCCAACCGAGATCTGATTTGTGCCTCTGTTATTTCATCTGTTCGGCACTGAAACCGGGCTCTGAATTTTCCACCTGGTTTTTGTATTGCCTGCCGTCCTATATAAGGGAAAAGCCAGCCTTTTGATATTTCGGGAGGGGCTGCTTTCAGGTAAACAGGCTTTAGGCTCGTTTCTTTTCCTGCTGTGATTGTTATATTATCCGCTACAAAAGGAATCCAGCCCAGGGCATGTAATTCCAAATGGTATCCTTCTCCCGGAGGCAGACCGGTAAGCCTGCACTTTCCTGTCATCCAGTTGCGTACCAGCCGGTTTGCCACCACCTTGTCCCCTTTGTAAAGAATTGCCCTGGCATCTACAAGATAGGCATTGTTCTTTCCTGTAAGCAAAAAGGCCAACTCACCTGTAGGCTCGGTATTGTAGCCAAATGATTCTATACAGTTCAATGAACCGGACCCGCCACTTTTATTTATAAGCTGAAGCGTATGCTTCGAACGCGACAGGTTACGTGCCAGTACTATTTCACGTGGCTCATTCAACGGGTACAGCCTTATTTCCTCACCTTCGTCAATTTTTATGAAAAGAGTTCCTGAATTTGGATTCCCATAAGCAGGGACTCCATGTTGACCGAGCCGGATCATCGCAACAACCCCTTCAAAATGAAAAACCAGAGATGAACCATCTGTATCGGTCCGAAGATGTGCCTGCTCAGCATATCTGAAGGTCGCTTCCCTCCAATCCCCTTCACGTTTTATACGATTAACATCTGCTGCTTTTATCCATTTTGTTGTTGCTTTTCCTGGTTCTTCATCCGATAAATATTTGGCATAATTGAAGCCCGTTCTAAATTCACCCAAAGAAATACCTGCAACTCCCAGAGCAGATTTTTTCAAGAATAACCTTCTTTGATTTTCCATAAACGGTTTTTATAAATGCAACAGGAATATTTTTTAATTTACCATTAGCCTGCAGGTATTCTTTTTCCTCTCTGTATTCATGCTGACGAGATAAATGCCTTTATTCAGAGATGTTGTATCAAACCTCACCTGGTGCGTGCCAGCCACTTTAACCTGAGGATTGAACCTCCTTACACACTGTCCATTTAAGTTATAAATTTCCAGAAATACTTTTTCCTGTTTAGGAAGTTTGAACTGGATTATAACGAAAGGACTTGAAGTTTCAGGATAAATACAATATAGTGAAGTATTTTCAGATCTTTCCTTAATTCCTGAAATACCTGTAAGTAAAACACTGTATTCAAACCGGTATATATCATCATTGCTTTTTACAGATACTTCTTTGTTACTGACTGTATTTTCTCCCGAATCCCAATTAAATGTCAACACATTGCTTTCCCCACTTTTAAGAGAAACATTTTCGTAGAATGCGATACGGGTATTTGCAGTGTCAGATAATTCTATAGTCTGGATTCCTGTATCTCCTCCAAAATTTACCACTTCAACACTCAGTTCCAATAACTCACCGGTAACAACCGGTGCATTGGTGCCAATATATCGTATTATGAAAAACGGAACTTCCCAGGGACGGGCACCGATTCCCCATACAAGTGCAGGAGATTGCGTTTGCAGGTTAAAATCATCCTGCAGGGGATTCATGAAAAGTGGATTATCCAGTATCCGGTTATCTCCCTGCGGAGAGGAAACATTATAAAAAATATTATGACCCCACTGGATATGAGGGGCCTTCAGCGAAGTTGAATGCTGACCTTCGGCAAATATATTTTTCGAGAAAAATGCATTTGTGGCGCCTGCATCAATTTCATGAACTCCGGTTGTGTTGTTGTAAAATGTATTATTCTGCACCTGTACATCATCAACCGGACCTTCAAAGCGGAACACCGTTGTATTATTAAAAATAAAATTGTTGCGGATTATATAATTCCTGCTAGGCTGCCGAAGCCTGAACGTCATTCGGTTATCGTAAATTTTATTTCCTTCCACCAGAATATTTTCTACACCTTCCTTCAGATTTAATACTGCCCCATGCAAGATACGGCTGTACCGTGTGCCGTTCAGGGTATTGTTCCGGAATATCACCCCTTTGTTAAATGCCGCCTCTCCTTGTCCTTTATCTGGAGTTTTTGTATCATAGATGTCTTCGCTAAACCAGCTACCCACATGCAGGCCCAGAATGGGTTCAGTGATGGGCTTGATTTCAAAGTGACAGTTTTCAACTGTTAAATTATTCCACACCGACCTGCCCGATTGAATGCAGTCGCCTGAAACGTATCCAATATATGAATTTGTAATTGTAATGTTTGTCGCATCACTGGCTTCTATTCCATGAGCATCACGAAAGTTATCGTCGCCCGTTATAATCCCTGGTTGTGGTGCAGTGGAATTGACAGTCCTTGCAATTCCACTATGGATTTTTGCATTATCTATTAATACATCGGCCCCATGCACACGGACCAGGTGCAGTTGGTTATTTTTGACTTCAATGTTACGCAGAATCACGGACGCAGTGCCTGAATTGACTCGTAAAATGCCATTAGTTCCTGAAGGGTAGGTACTGGTGGAGGTAGAATCACGAAAAATGCCATCCTTATCGATATAGGAATTTGAATGCCAAAGACCATCAACGTTGATGCCATCAATGGTGATGTATGAATGGTTGACATCAATTCCCCTTCCCTTGTACCGAATCCATACACGCTTTAAATCATCTTCGGGGACCCATCCCGGTGATGCTCCATCAGGCGGTTCCGCAGATATATAAGAACGGATTGTAACCGGCGCACCAGGTAATCCATTTCGCTGGGTGCTTACCTGTTCCTGATACTCACCCGGATGAACCCATACAGTATCACCTGCCTGAGCTGCTGTTATTCCTTCCTGAATGGTGCGGAAAGGTAATTCCATACTTCCATCTCCACCTGCTTCAGCATCATCATCTACATAGTACGGCTGAGCTTGTACCACCCGGGGAAATATGGTAATCAAAACCAATGCGATTTGAAAAATTATCGGACGCAGAATTCCTTTTTTCATTTCTGATATGATTGTTACTTAACTATACCTGCCAAATATTTTGATCTTTTATAAACCGAGGTTAGTATATACAGCTTAAATGCAAGAAATTCCATCATTTAATCTTCAAGACGTTCTTCTTCCAGCCCACTTACCGGAACCTTGTGTTTAGAAGCATATTGTTTTATCTCTTTGGTTAAATTTCTGTGCCAGGCAGGCATGTCCATTCGCTGAAAGGGGGCAATCATATAATCCAGTCCTTTACGACGATCGGCCCAATGGTCTTTAACATCATCCATAATGAAGACATAATCACGTCCATTCACACTTCTTCCCTTTTCATAACGACTTTTTTCCCAGGTTTCAGTAAGATTTTCCCACATCCGGTTACCCCAGTCAATTTGCTTTTTGACCTGGTTGCTGGCCTCAACCATATGAGCGACTGCATTTGAATGGTTTCCATCCTCAGAGGCCGATTTAGCCAGCATCAGGCTTTCTTCAGCCTCATTCAATGTAATTATGGTATTGATTAAATTACGCTGCAGCAATGCGATTGACAGATATACTTCCAGGTTATAGCGGTTGCGTTCAACTTGTCCGATGTACCGGTTAAGTTTGTTTACAAGGTCATCATTTTTAACTTTTAAGCTTTTGGCATTAGCAATCAGCTCACTGTATCTTTCACTGAATGCAGGTGAAATATCCAATGTTCCGTTTTGAGGAATCTCCGGTAATCCAAGCGTCTCATCAGATCGGTCAGTACCAATTCCTTTTCCCCTGCTATTGCCATAACCTGATTCCCGTTCTTTACTTTTGACCCTGTTCCAGCTGGTTTTATAAAATTGTCCGCCTTCCATTAGTAAACTGTATACCGGAACCATATCGGGGCTGTTTTGTCCATAAAAAACATCCATAAAGTCGGCTATATTTTGTTCGACTGTTGCACCCTGAAGATTCCAACCGTATTGTGTAACTGTTGCCCAGCCCAGATGAAATACCTCTTCATGCAGACCGCTGTCATCCCATGCAGCAGCAAAACTTCCAATTAAATCGGCTCCGTCTGCAGCACGCTGAACGGCAGTAGTTGAGATATTTTTTAATTTATCCGGAAACAAATTTGAGAACAGATACTCCGAGCCCTGAATGGAGCTGTAGGATAATTGTTTCATTCCAATCTGGTTCTGCTTTTCGAAGAATTCCTTATTGCTTCCTATTGCATTGATTATGTCACCGGGTAAAAGGGGAATATCTTTTGCCAGTAACGGATATTCAACCCAGGCAACCATCCGGCGGTTACGTTCTGCCAGCCAGTCATGAGCTTTTTTAGCAAATTCTACCCAGGCAAGACTTCTGTTTTCCACGTTATAAGGTTTTTCACACTTGCCACAACTGCCGGCATAATAAACCTCGTCAGTAGAAACAAAAAAATAATCAACGCCCGGTGTGGCATCTATCATATCCTGATACATATCGAAGATTAAATCGATAGCCTCAGGATTGCACATACATACCTGATAATTGGAAACAGGATCAGCCCTCAGATGATCAAATTCCCTGTGTTTTAGAACAAAGGCCATATGCGCAGGTGCCTGAACATTAGGAACAATCTGAATATGCCGTTCCAAAGCATAACGGGTCAATTCATGCATCTCTTCTTTGGTGTAGGCACCTGGTGCACCAATTACAGGATGCCGGGGGTACTCATATTTGTCTTCCATCTCAAGTGCTATCATGTTTACCTTAAAAAAAGCATGCCAGTCAATCAGGCGTTTCATTGTTTCCATGCGTTTCTGATGATGCTTGGTATCCCAGTGTACAAATCTCAGTTGCAGAGAAGGCCAATCCCGAATTTCGCATTCAGGCACAATAAGCTGGCCAGCCGAATTCCGCCGCAGGAGTTGAAGCAGGCTCTGAACACCATAGAATAGTCCTTCATCGGCATTGCCCGTTATTTCTATTTTTCCCGGTGTAACCTTTAACAGATAGCCCTGTTTGTTTAGTGCAGGATCGTCAGTGCCCTTAACCGTACCGGGTTTAA
>JBEPWX010000208.1:0-6123 GCA_041642235.1 Mariniphaga sp. | reverse complement strand
TGAAGATGAACTTAATGAACTCTATACTACTGTGAAAAACAGTAATATTGTTTATCAGTTAGGGCATCAGATAACACAAAGTTTAGTTTTTCAGCAGGCAAAAGAGGTAATAAAAAAAGATATACTGGGAAAAATTACACTGGTTGAAACAACCACAAACCGGAATACAGCCAGTGGTGCCTGGATCAGGCACCTGGATGCCAATGGTAATCCTAAACCCTGTGATGAAAAAAGCATTGACTGGAAGGAATGGCTTGGAAATGCACCTTATGTGCCTTTTAGCGCTGAAAGGTATTACAGCTGGACAAAATGGTTTGATTACGATCATGGAATGATAGGACAACTGTTTACTCATGAATATGATGCTGTAAACCAGTTGCTTCGTGTAGGAATTCCCAAAACAGCAGTATCTTCGGGTGGTATTTATTACTGGAAAGATGATCGTGATATGCCCGATTCATTGCATTGTACTTTTGAATATCCTGATCGGGGGTTAACATTACTCTACAGCGGTAACCTGGCCTCGAGCCGCGGTCGTGGCAGAGTTTTTATGGGACATGATGCTTCGATGGAACTTGGGAGTAATGCAATAATCACCGCCGATAGAAATTCTACCCGTTATGCTAAAGGTATTCAGGCAGGGATAATTGACCCGGGTGCACCTATGATCTCTTTCAATCCCGGCGCCGGACAAATAGATGCCGTTACATCAGCTTCTGAAAAATATTATGCATCCAGGGGATTAACAACCACAACAATCAATGGGCGTTCAGTAGATGTAACTCATCTTCATTTACGGGAATGGCTGGATTGTATCCGGAATGGTGCTACACCGAGTGCAAATATTGAAATGGCTTATGAGGAAGGAATTACCTGTATCATGGCACACAAAGCATACGTCGAGAAGAGAGTAGTGGAGTGGGACGATATAAATAGAAAAATTGTTTAATGGAACACGAATAGGTACTGTTTTCTCCGGTAGTTCTTTTGGCTGTTGGGAATGTGATTTTCAATACTGGTTATCTACGGGTAAAATAATGAAATTCTTAACCATGTTTTATTTTGCCTTCAGCACCTATGCTTTATTGCATGATGTTACTTTAAATGGGCATTATTTCAGTATGTGGAAGTGAATATATCAGAAATACAGCTTTAAAAGTTAAAGATTTAACCAACTTTTTAATTTTTATGGTGTTTGTAATTAACATACCTTAATTTTTCTTCATTCAGAAAAGTAGGTTAAAAAAATATACAAATGGAAAAAATATTTTGCCTGATTATGGCTGGAGGTTCCGGAACACGGTTTTGGCCTCGCAGCCGTACCATCAAACCCAAACAGTACTTAAATCTTTTTGGAAAGAAATCACTTCTGGAATCTACTCTCCTTCGTTTTGAGAAATTTATGGACCCGGAGAATATTTATATTGTTTCAGGAAAAAACCAGGCTCAGATACTGGAAGAACAATCGAAACAAATTCCCAGAGAAAATCTGATATACGAGCCGGTGGGAAAAAATACCCTTCCTTGTATTGGCCTCGCAACCATGTTTGCTGAAAAGGAAGATCCCGATGGAATTATGGTGGTTTCTCCTTCTGATCACCTGATTCGTGATGATGATTTGTTTCGTGATACCGTTTTGGCAGCTGCAAAAATTGCAGATGATAAGGAGGGGATTGTTACTATAGGGATTACCCCCTCTTATCCTGCTACGGGGTATGGCTATATTCAGGTGGAAAAGGAACTGGAGGATGGTGATAAAATAAGGCAGTTTAAAGTGAAGCGGTTTGTTGAAAAACCCAACTATGAGCTGGCATCCTCATATCTGAAACAGGGTGGTTTTTATTGGAACAGCGGTTTGTTTATTTTTAAGATTTCTGTTTTTTTGAAAGCAGTTAAAGTATTTGCACCTGAGTTATACCACGATTTGAGGAAGATCCAGGCAGATATGGGGAACCCTTCATTTGAAAAAACGCTGGATACTGTTTACAGGGCAGTTGAAGGCATCTCAGTTGATTATGGAATTATGGAACATGCTCAGAATATTTACCTGGTTGAAGGCAATTTCAGCTGGAATGATTTGGGCAGTTGGGAATCGGTTTATGTATATAGTGAGAAGGATGAAAATAGGAATGCCGGCTCAGGAGAAACTGTTTTTCTGAATACAAAGAATTCATATGTCTACGGAGATGATGGTGTGGTTGCACTTATCGGTCTTGAGGATATTATTGTTGTGCGAGATGGAAATGCAACCCTCGTATGTAAGCGTGAAAAAGCGGAAGAGGTTAAGCAGATTGTGGAGCAATTAAAAAAGAATAATAAAGACCGGTTCCTGTAACTTACTGAAAAAACCACACACCTATGGAGGGAATAAAGAGATATTGCAAAACAATGGAGCTTCAAAATGATCCTGGTCTGATTGAAGAATATAAAAAAGTTCATGCATCTGGAGCTGTCTGGCCGGAAATTACACAAGGTATGCGTGAGGTGGGCATTACCGATATGGAGATTTACATCAATGGAAACAGGCTGTTTATGATTATGGAAACTGTTGCAGATTTTGACCATGATTCTGCAATGGAAAAACTGGGAAGGAAACCCCGGCAGGCTGAATGGGAAAAATATGTGTCTCAGTTTCAGAATACATCGTCTGATGCGGCTGCCTCTGATAAGTGGCAATTGATGGAGCGCATTTATAAATTGGATAAATAGGTGTTGTTTCTATGACAGGGTGAGGGTCTTCGGTAGCTGCCAACCCCTTTACGGAGAGAGGCCTCGAAGTGGCAGTAAAAAAAATAACAGGGTGAGTATTTCTACACATATTTAGTCGGACAATTAATCATATCTGAGACATAATTCTGAATTATTGGTATTGGAAAAAGAAATTGGAATGTTTCTGATTTAATCAGCAACCAGAAAAATTGATCGGTTAGTTTTTTTTCGCTATTTTTACTGAATAAGCTGGAGTAATCAAAAATACCTAAAGAATGAACTGCCGATTAGTTTTTAATCTGTTCCTTTTTATTTTTTTAATTTCGTGTTCACCTGAAAATAGTAAAGGCATACAACAGCTTCCCAATATCATTTTGATCAGTGCTGATGATTTGGGCTGGTCCGACATTGGTTGCTATGGCAGCGAAGTTCAAACACCTAATTTGGATAAATTAGGTAAAGAGGGAATGCGATTTACCCGGTTTTACAATACTTCAAAATGTTTTCCTTCACGGGCTTGTTTGCTAACGGGAGTATATGCCCAACAAAATAATTATCATAAAAGACATACCAATCCAATTATCAATGCAATTACTCTGGGTGAGGTTTTGCGATCAGCAGGTTACCGTACTTTGTGGTCGGGAAAACATCACGGATTGGAGAATCCTGTTTACAGGGGCTTCGACAGATACTACGGACTGAAAGATGGCGCCTGTAATTATTTTAATCCCGGGGAACAGCGCCCCGGTGAAGGAGCACCTGCCCGTAAAGGAAAGCCTGGAAAAAAAGTCGTCCGTGCGTGGTGCATCGACAGTGTACTATACACACCTTATACCCCTGAAGAGAGGAATTTCTATACCACCGATTATTTCACCAATTATGCTCTTCAATGGTTTGAAGAGTACAAAAATGAAGACAGACCATTTTTTTTGTACCTTGCCTATACGGCTCCGCATGATCCATTAATGGCATGGCCTGAAGATATTGCAAGGTATAAAGGTATGTACGATAAAGGTTATCAGTCAATAAGGGAAGCCCGCTATAAAAAGCAGCAATCCATAGGTTTAATTAACGACAAGTATAAACTGTCGGAGCCGGTTTATATCCCCTGGAATGAAATTTCCGATGGAGAAAAAACTGATGAGATAAAGAGAATGGAAGTATATGCCGCAATGATCGATCGTATGGATCAGAATATTGGTCGGGTAATGGAAAAGTTGAAGGAGACCGGAAAGATGGAAAATACACTGATCTTTTTTGTGTCGGATAACGGAGCATCGGCTGAGGTAGTACAAATAGAAGATGATTATGGCGAAACAGGTACTCATACTCGTTGGGAATCGTTGGGTGCAAACTGGGCCAATGTAGGAAATACTCCTTTCAGGTATTTTAAAAATTACAGTTATGAAGGGGGTATAAATACGCCAATGATTGCCTGGTGGCCTGGGAAAATTAAGCCCGGCTCCTTTTCCGATTTTCCAGGCCATTTTATCGATTTTATGGCTACTCTTGTGGATATTACTGGAGCACTTTATCCTGAAAGATTTAATGGGCAGACAATAATCCCCATGCAGGGGCAGAGCCTTCTTCCTGTTTTGAAAGGGGATGAACCCTGGAGAGAAAATCCGCTTTTTTGGGAATGGGGGCAAGGACAGGCAGTTTATTATGATTCATGGAAACTGGTACGACATGGTTTGGATAATTCATGGGAATTATACAACATGGAAAATGATCCTGCCGAAACAGAAAATATTGCTAACAGTAACTTATATAAAGTTAATGAATTGGAATCTCTTTTTGATGAGTGGAAATTAAGTCTTCCGGTTTACTAAATAGTATTATCATGAAAATGGATATAAGAAAAGGCTCTGCTAAAATTCCTGTTATAGCTTCATCGGTTCTGATTAGTAGGATGAGATTTTTAATTATCACCAACCTTTTTCTTGCCGGATTTTTAACCATTGGGTTTAAGCCTTTAGAAGTAACCGGGCAGTTACCTAATATTGTACTTATAATGGCCGATGATATGGGATATGAATGTGTAGGTGCCAATGGAAATGCAGAATATAAAACACCAAACCTTGACAGGCTGGCCAGTTCAGGAATACGCTTCGAAAACTGTTATTCTCAGCCGTTATGTACACCTTCGAGGATAAAAATAATGACGGGAAAATATAATTCGCGCAATTATGTAGATTTTGAATATTTAAGGCCGGAAGAAAAAACATTTGGCAATTTATTGAAGGAAGCCGGCTATGCTACCTGCATTGTGGGAAAATGGCAGTTGAACGGTCTGCATTATAATTATCCAGGCAATCAGGATGTCACCCGCCCGAATCACTTTGGATTCGATGAATACTGTTTATGGCAACTGAATCATAAACGAGCTGAAGGCGAACGTTATGCCGATCCCCTGTTAACGCAAAATGGTAAAGATTTGCTCCGTAATCCGGATGCATATGGTCCACAGGTAGTATCAGATTATCTTTCAGATTTTATTGAAAGAAAAGCCGGTCAGCCGTTTTTTATATACTATCCCATGTTATTGCCACATGACCCGTTTGTTCCTACTCCTGATTCTCCGGAATGGACCGATTCTTCCCGGCGTTATGAAAACGACACCATCTATTTTGCAGATATGGTTGCTTATGTTGATAAAATTGTAGGACAATTGGAAGTCCATCTCAAAGAAATGAATGTATGGGAAAATACCCTTTTCATTTTTACAGCTGATAATGGCACGCATCCATCTGTAGTTTCATCAACCATAAAGGGGAATATAAAAGGTGCGAAAGGACAATCTATTAATACAGGGAATCATGTCCCGATGATTGTTTCATGGCCTGAAAGAATAAAAAAAGAAAGGGTGCATTCGGGATTGGTCGATTTTGCTGATATTCTACCTACTCTTGCTGATATTGCTGGGATTTCCCCTTCAAGTTATTTTACCGACGGGAAAAGCTTCAGTGGAATTCTTACCGGCAAACAGGGCCGCAATGGCAAGGAGGAAATATTTATCCATTATTCCCCCCGGTGGGGCAGGTTTAAGCACAACCGCTGGGTGATGAATGAAAATTATAAATTGTACCGGGATGGAAGGTTTTATAAAACTTCAGTTGATCTATTGGAAGAACATCCCCTTTTAAATTATTCGGTACAGGAAGAACAAATCCTGAAAGAATTTAAAACTCTGCTAAAGGAAAAGGAAGAAGAAATCCCTTTTGAATTGAATAATTTAGAATATAAAGTTCAACAATCTTATAAATAGGCATTGTCACCTTAAGGTATAATAAAATGTATAAACCAATTAAATCGAAAATTAATTATTTGCTGCTATCTGTAATTGGTCTGAACAGCTTTTCATTTGCAGCGGAGAATTCGGAGACAAATGACAAATCAGAACGTACAAATATT
>JBEPWX010000207.1:0-6136 GCA_041642235.1 Mariniphaga sp. | reverse complement strand
ACATTCAAAAATAAGAAATATGATTATTCAAGAATTTAGTTTTGGTAATTTTAGGTCATTCAAGGATATTCAGACTTTGAACATGGCAACTGCTAAAATTAAGTCCAAACAGGAAACAATTGATATTAATAATGTTATCAAAAGCAATAAAGTCAAAAATATCTCTTTTCTCAAGTCAAAAGCGATTTATGGAGCCAACGCAAGTGGAAAAAGTAATATTATCAAAGCATTTGTTACATTCATTCGGATTGTTAGACAATCCGTCAAAGATGAAAAAATCTTATATCTTGTTGAACCATTTAAGCTTTCTACAGAAACAGAAAATGAACCAAGCTTCTTTCAATTAATTTTTTGGATTGATGATACAAGATATCGGTATGGTTTTGAATTAGACGATGAAAAAATTTATGCAGAATGGCTTTATGCAAAACCTGGAGAAAGAGAATTGCCATTTTTCATCAGAGATAACCAGGAAATTATTGAAATCGACAAAACAAACTTTAGTGAAGGAGATAAACTTGCCTCCCTTTTTGAAGACAACAATTCTGAAAATGAAATTTTTAGAACTAACTCGTTATTCCTTTCTACAATTTCATCATTAGGATTTGGAAAATTATCGAAACAACTTGTTGATAATATTGCCTCAATTATTGTTATTAATGGTTTAGGTCATAGTGGCTTATTCTCATATGCAGGAGATTCATTAAAAGATGACAAAAGGAAAAAGTACATTATCGATTTTCTAAAATATGGAGACACTGGAATTGAGGATATTGATACTTTTGATGTGCCAGACGATAGTATTCCTGCTGATTCGGAACAAGATAACAAAACAGATTCAGAAAAAGATAACAAAAGAAAGCTCATTGTTTCAACTAGAAAAAAGTATGATGAAAACCTTAAATTCAAGGATGACCAACCATTTCCGTTTAGAATGATGGAGTCTGAAGGAACTCTAAAACTATTTGAACTTAGTCCTTTTGTCTTTGAGGCATTGAAAGAAAATAGACCTTTAATTATTGATGAATTTGATGCAAGATTTCACCCATTATTAACAAAAAAGATTATTGAATTATTTAACTCAAAGCAAAACCTAAATTCTCAATTAATCTTTATCACACATGACACAAACTTATTGTCGGCAGATTTCTTAAGAAGAGACCAAATCGAATTTGTAGAAAAAGATAAATATGGGGCAAGTCACCTTTACTCTTTAACTCAATTTAAAGGTATTAGAAATACAGCTTCGTTTGAGAAGGATTATATCAACGGGAAATATGGTGCAATTCCTTTTTTAGGTGATTTTAATAAACTTCTAAATTTGAAAAACGATGCCTAAGAAAACCAAATCAATTAAAGTTACAGATAAAAGGGATCAAAAGGCATGGTTAAAAAAAGTGAGACCATCGGTTTATGAAGTTGAAACAAAAGACCCAAATAAAATAATATTAATTGTTGGTGAAGGACAATCTGAGAAATTATATTTTGAGTCATTTCCAGTCCTTACATTAACCGTTGAAGCAGTTGACCTGGGAGGTCAAAGTAAACTAAAGTTAATTGAAGCTACCGAATCTATTATTGAAAATAGCGACAAGGATTATGATGTAGTGTGATGCGTATTTGACATGGATGTTAAAAGAGGAGAAAAAGAATTTGCTGATTTCGATAATGCAATTAAAAGTGGTAAATCAAAAGGTTATAATATAGCATATTCAAATGACGCTTTCGAATTATGGTTCTATTTACATTATAATTATACAGACCAGCCAAACCATAGAAAGTTTTACTATAAAGCATTGGGGCACCTTTGGGAATGTAATTATGAAAAAATTGGAAAGTCCTATGAATTCTGCCTTGATTTATACAGCAGACTAAGCAATGACAAAAACGCCTCACAGAAAGAAGCCATTGATAGAGCAGAGAAGCTATTTAATGAACAATCTCAAATGGAATACCACAAACAAAATCCTGTAACTAAGGTATATGAATTAGTCAATTTTCTCAATGATAACTGTAGGAAATAAAAGTACTATTGCCAATAAATAGGACTTCTTGTGGCACGCAGTGCCGAACAGGAAGTCCATGTTGAACTAAATCCCTGCTATGGACTTCCGGTGGGAGGATGTGAAGGCGCGGCTGGAGGATATGGCCAATGCACAGAAGCTGTGGTTGCTTAATGAGATGGAGCAAAACGGCGGTGAGCCGGATGTGGTGGGGGTGCTGTTCCGCGACTGCACTGCGGAAAGCCTTAAAGGGCGCAGGTGCCTGTGCTACGACGAGGAGGCGCTGGAGTAGTACCCAGTCAAGGAGTTGAGATTATTGGATTCATTAAATGACGGATTGTGGAGAATAAACCACGCAAAACCTTTAGCAGAAAAGCTTTACATTCAGCACTAACATTTAAACCTTCCCCAACCCCCATCTGTTTCATACTCCATGGCAACACACACCAACAAACAATTATCACAGGAGCAGCGGGAAGTGCTTTTAAGCACTCTTAAAACCCGCTTTGATAAGTATATCCACCGGCACAATGGCATCAAATGGGCCGATGTGCAGGCCAGGCTGGAGAATAAGGCCCATGCCCAAAAGCTGTGGTCGCTCAATGAGATGGAGCAGACCGGAGGCCAGCCGGATGTGATTGGCAGGAATGGCAAAACAGGTGAAGTTCTGTTCTGCGATTGCTCCACGGAAAGCCCAAAGGGGCGCAGGAGCCTGTGTTACGACGATGAGGCACTGGAGGCACGCAAGGAGCATAAACCAAAAGGTAGCGCCGTGGGAAAGGCTGCTGAAATGGGCATCGAATTGCTGACTGAAGATCAATACCGCCATTTACAGCAATTTGATGAATTCGATCTGAAAACCTCCAGCTGGGTAAAAACACCCGATGAAATCCGTAAGCACGGAGGAGCTATCTTTTGCGATCGCCGCTACGATCATGTTTTCATGTACCACAATGGCGCAGAATCGTATTATGCTGCCCGGGGATTCAGAGGTTTACTGCGCGTGTAACTCACCGGAGCCTTTTATACAGAAAGATAATAAATCTGTTCGATAGTAATTTTTATCTGATTTTCTTCAGACTATCTCCAGATCAAATTCGCACTAAATTCGCAATATTGCGAATTTAGTGCGAATTTGATCTGGACTTGATCCGTATCAGGTATAACTGTTCAAGAGTATAATTCCTGGCAAATGATTAATTAACAGATAACTGGCAGAGAACAGGTTCTTACTTCCCCCAGGTTGAAAATAAACATACAAAAGCCGTCGAAATCGTATGGATTAAGACTGTTTTTCAGAATAGGATGTTTTCTATTATTGCAAAAATTTTGAATAGGTTATTATCAACCTGATACCTGTCTGGCTGGTGCCTCCTTTTAGCACTACCCGGTTAGCCTGGCTGTTTTTGATAGCTGTAGTTAAAAAGAACCCATTATTTTGAACTTGCCCGTCGATGATTTGCTGAAGGTGCTGAGTAATATTAAACCGGTAGGTATAATCCCTGGTATTTAAGAAGCCACCGTAAAAGATAGGATCGAACCAGTAATCTGCCGGTAAGTCCTCTTCACCTTCATCGTTGATGAATGTAAACAAAAGTTGTGATGGCGGTGGATAGTTATCTACTTCGGAAACAAGAGTATCTATCTGGAAGACAAGCTCCGCTTTATTTATGGCAACATTAGCCGAATCGCGCCAGGAAGAAAGCTCATCAATTACGATCTTTGATTTTAACCCTCCTGTTGGCTGAACGTAGATTAGAGAATCCTCTTCAGTTTCCATATTCAGGTTTGCGCCGAATGCTGTGACGGAATAGTCATGTTCAATGGAATTGACACGGGCACTGAACGGGCTTATTAAATAGGGATACAGTAAAGTGGTATCTACATCTCTGTATTCATCATTATCATAATACACTACAAGGGCGGAACCCTGCCATTCGTTGCTGTAAACTGCTTCCAGGGTTAAAATACTACCCCCCGGTACGGTTTGGCTTTCACTTTCTATTAATAACCCTTTGAAATAATCCAGAAAAACTTCATTATCTGCCATCTGCTCTTCAGTGGCATTCACCAGTTTCTGGCCAAGGGAAACATCGAGCGGAATGGAGATCTGCTGGTAAAAAGTATCCCGGGATGCTGAATCCTGACGCACTACCGGGGTGTATGTTTTTTGACCTAAAATAAAATCTGAAGTTAACGCTTTCAGATCAACATCCTGGTAATAGGGATAATCATAGGATCCGCCTGTTGTGCTGGTGGTATCTGAAAAAATGGGGTCCTGTAATTCATAAACTTTAAATGTTTGAGGTGTTACTGTATCACCATACACAAGCCGGTAATATAAATACAACCTAACTGAATCGGCTACGGGATTTGTACCGTAATCAGGTACATCCATAAGCCTGAACTGGGTGGCAAAGTTAATGGTAGTTATTCCAAATACCGGATCATAGAAACTGCCAAGCAGGCTTTTTGAAGGTTCGTCGGTACGAATAGGACCTTCGGTATAGATATAGGCGGAAAAATTGTCTTTTTCCACCAGGTTTCTTACTTCAATTAAATCGGATGATGGCAATAACTCCATCCCAAGATCACCGGTATCTTCGCAGGCAGCCAACACTATCAGAATTACGATTATTGGAGCAAAGATGCGGAATTTAAAATTTATTTTCTGTTTCACTGAATACATGTTATAATTAAACTTTCCTTATTTCAGGAAATTTAGACAAACGTATAAAAAATCAATGAGTGTGTTGGTTTATTAAAGGTAAATTTGATCTTTTTAGAATAATATTTGATCTTTTAACAACTACCACACCTTTTGGTAAAATTGATCGTAGGCATCAATAAAAGTATCTTTGGGCTGATATTCCAGGAAGGGTTTACCATTCGATTTCATATAATTCAGGATGTCTGGATTAATGTTCTTTGTACCCTGTATGAGAGCATCAGAATAATCGATTGCCATCTTGCTGAAGTTCACAAAATCAGGTTTCTCTATCAGAGTTACATCTTCCGGCACCATTCCCTCCAAAAGGACTTTATTTTTAAGTTCAGGGTTGAGTGGTTTTTTAAAATCGTCATTATAAACTGAGTAAATGACTTTGGACTGAGCAAAGAGCGGGTTATTGTAATAATACTTTTTAATAAATAAAGGAACAAGGCCGGTTAGCCAACCATGACAGTGAATTAAATCGGGAGCCCAGCGCAATTTAATAACTGTTTCAAGCACCCCCCGTGCATAGAACAAGGCTCGTTCATCATTATCTGCAAATTCTTCTCCTTTTGAATTGGCCGCTATCTGTTTTCTGTGGAAATAATCTTCGTTGTCAATAAAATAAACCTGCATACGTGCAGCTTGTATTGAAGCTACCTTTATTATGAGGGGATGATCGGTATCGTCAATCACCAGATTCATTCCGGAAAGACGAATCACTTCATGCAGCTGATTTCTGCGTTCATTTACACAACCATATCTGGGCATAAAAGTTCGAATCTCCCGACCTTTTTCCTGCACACCCTGTGGCAGGTATCGGGCTATTTCCGACATCTCACTTTCGGGTAAGTAAGGAGTAATTTCCTGAGCTATGTAAAGGATCTTTTTCTTTTCCATTGACCTGTAAGCGCGGTTAATAACAGTATGCAAAGGTAAGAAAAATATCGTTAATATTCAATTTAAGGCATTTCCGCAATATTAATCCTGTTATGTTAATCATTTCCCGGGAGAAATATAAAAAGAATATTTCTTTACTTTGTACGATTCAATTTCAAGAAAATGATAGTTGTAAAAACCCGCAAGGAGTTACGGGAGCATATTGAGCAATCAGGATATGCAGGGCAGGTTGGTTTTGTTCCGACCATGGGTGCATTGCACAGAGGTCATCTGGAGTTAATTAAGAAAGCTTTTGCACAAAATCCGGTAGTGGTAGTAAGCATATTTGTGAATCCAACCCAATTTAATGATCCCGAAGACCTGAAGCGTTACCCCAGGAATCTGGAGGCTGATTTAAAACTGCTTGAAGATTCGGGATGTCATCTGGTTTTTGCTCCTGAACCTGAAGAAATTTATCCGGAAACGGATACACGTAAATTCAACTTTGGATTGCTGGATCAGGTTTTGGAAGGGAAACACC
>JBEPWX010000206.1:0-6164 GCA_041642235.1 Mariniphaga sp. | reverse complement strand
TTTGTGATCAAAGCTGTTGATGGAGGATTCAAGATCAGTTTCACCGATGAAGATTTTAAAAATTTCTTTAAAGCCTACTTACGGCCGCGTTCAAGTGAATATCTGTACGGAGAAAAACAATGAGAGTAAAGAATCATTATTACTGCTTAATAGCCGGTTTACCTGAACTTATACCTGATCAAACAAAGTTGCGTTTTACTCCGGGTGAGTTTAAGAACTATTTGTATGAAGAACTAAATGGTTCAGACCTCGAACTGCTAAAAACTCTTTATTTGCCACATGACAGTCTTAATCTTCTGAATCTACTGCAAAAAACAAACGAAGCCTTTAATCCTCTCGGGAATTACAGCAGTGAGTATCTGGAAGAAGCAGTAAAGGAACCGGAAAAGCTTCCGGATTATATGCAACGCTTTATTATCGCTTTTACTAACGACACTCCCCTTTACGAAAACCTAAGCTGGGAGAACCAGCTTATCAGGGAATTCTATGCTTATGTTGAGAAAACCAATAGCACATTTCTGTCAGAATGGTTCGGGTACGAAAGGAAGCTTAAAAATGTAATGACCGCTATTATGGCGCGTAAACATAAGTATAATGTTGAAGGGGAGCTTATAGGGGATGATATGATTACATCTGCCATCATGAAAAGTCATGCCAGAGATTTTGGCATTTCAAATGAATTTCCGGAAATTGAAACCCTGCTAAGCATCTTTGATAAAACAGACCTGAATGAACGTGAGAAAGAAATTGATCTGCTGAAATGGAAGCATATTGATCAGCTTAACACATTTAATTATTTCACCATTGAGGTGATTATGGGTTATATACTTAAAACAAGGATGGTTTATCGCTGGCTGCAGCTCGACGAAGAAACCGGGCGTGAAATGTTCAAGAAGTTATTAGATGATCTGAAAAACAGTTTTGTTTTTTCCAAAGAATTCAATATAAATGGAAGTAAAAGTTAAACATACTACAGGAAAGGTTAAATCCATCATTGCAAACCTGGTGATTGTGGAAGTGGTTGGACGGGTTTCGCAAAACGAGATTTGTTATATCAAACTGAGTAATACCAGTTTAATGGCCGAAGTTATTAAAGTAACAGCTAATACAGCTTATGTGCAGGTTTTTGAAAGCACACGCAGCCTGAGCATTAATACCGAAGTGGAGTTTACCGGCCATATGCTTGAAGTAACGCTGGGTCCGGGAATCCTTTCCAGAAATTATGACGGACTGCAGAACGACCTGAATACCATGGAGGGCATTTTTCTCAAAAAAGGTGAATATACCAAAGCCCTGGATGAAAGTAAAAAATGGGATTTCAAACCTTTGGCAAAAGAAGGCGACCGGGTTGAGGCAGGCACCTGGCTTGGTGAGGTTGATGAAAACCACCAGCCTCATAAAATCATGGTTCCCTTCAAAATGCAGGGTTCATATAAAGTAAAAAGCATTGCGGGTTCTGCTGCATATACAGTTAAGGATACCATTGCTGTTATAACTGATGCAGAAGGCAATGATTATCCCATTTCCATGATGCAGAAATGGCCGGTGAAAGTACCTATTAGAGTTTACGACAATAAACCACGTCCCTACCGCCTGCTTGAAACAGGTGTGCGAACCATTGATACCCTTAATCCTATTACTGAAGGTGGTACAGGATTTATTCCGGGCCCTTTTGGTAGTGGTAAAACTGTTTTGCAGCATGCATTGTCTAAACAGGCTGAAGCCGATATTGTTATTGTTGCTGCATGCGGTGAAAGAGCCAATGAGGTAGTAGAACTCTTTACCGAGTTCCCAGAGCTGGATGACCCTCGCACAGGTCGTAAGCTGATGGAGAGAACAACCATTATCGCAAATACATCCAATATGCCGGTGGCTGCCAGGGAGGCTTCTGTTTATACAGCCATGACATTGGCTGAATATTACCGGCAGATGGGCCTTAAAGTCCTTCTTCTTGCCGATTCTACTTCCCGCTGGGCACAGGCACTGCGTGAAATGTCAAACCGCATGGAGGAATTGCCCGGACCTGATGCGTACCCCATGGATCTTACAGCCATTATCGCCAGCTTCTATGCACGTGCCGGATATGTATATCTGAATAATGGTAAAACCGGTTCTATTACATTTATCGGAACTGTTTCTCCGGCAGGTGGTAACCTCAAGGAACCTGTTACAGAAGCTACCAAAAAAGCAGCACGCTGTTTTTATGCCCTCTCCCAGCAGAGAGCCGATAGTAAGCGCTATCCGGCCATTGATCCTATCGACAGCTATTCAAAGTATCTTGAGTACGATGAGGTGAAACAATACCTTAATCAAACCATTGATGAAAAATGGACGGATAAAATAGCTACTGTTAAGGACATTTTGATCCGGGGCAGGGAAACCTCCGAGCAAATCGACATTCTTGGTGATGATGGTGTACCTGTTGACTACCACATTACCTATTGGAAATCAGAAATTATTGATTTCGTAATCCTACAGCAGGATGCTTTTGACGATATTGATGCTTCCACACCCATAAACCGTCAAAAATGTATGCTCGATAAAATACTGTCGATCTGCAATATGAATTTTAAATTCGATTCTTTTGAAGACACCGCCGAATATTTCAAACGTATCATTAATGAATTGAAGCAAATGAACTATTCTGATTATGAATCGGATATGTTCAGAAGCCATGAAGAACAACTGGCAAAAATTATTGAAGAAAGGAAAGTTGACTAATGGAAACACAAGCATTTCAGAAGATATATACACGCCTTACAAGTATTACCAAAGCCACCTGTTCGTTGAAAGCAACAGGGGTTGGTTATGAAGAACTGGCTGTAATTAACGGTAAACTTGCACAGGTGGTAAAAGTTGTTGGAGAAGAGGTAACCCTCCAGGTTTTTGGAGGTACCGAAGGCATACCTACTGATGCTGAAGTGGTATTTTATGGAAAACCCCCGGTACTTAATGTAAGTGATGAATTATCTGGCCGGTTTTTTAACTCTTTCGGTCGTCCAATTGATGGTGGTCCGGAAGTGGAAGGAGAGGAACGTGAAATCGGGGGCCCTACTGTAAATCCCGTTAGAAGAAAACAGCCTTCCGAGCTCATTGCTACCGGTATAGCCGGTATTGACCTGAACAATACCCTTGTGAGCGGGCAAAAAATTCCTTTCTTTGCAGATCCTGACCAGCCATATAACCAGGTAATGGCGATGGTTGCTCTTCGCGCCAAGGCCGATAAGATCATTCTGGGCGGAATGGGACTTACAAACGATGACTACCTTTTCTTTAAGAATGTTTTTGATCAGGCCGGTGCACTTGATCGCATTGTTTCCTTTGTGAATTCCACAGAAGATCCTCCGGTTGAACGTTTGCTGGTACCCGATATGGCTCTTACTGCGGCTGAATATTTTGCTGTTGATAAAAATCAGGACGTACTGGTGCTTTTAACTGATATGACACTTTATGCGGATGCCCTGGCCATTGTTTCCAATAGAATGGATCAGATTCCGTCTAAAGATTCTATGCCGGGATCCCTTTATAGCGATTTGGCCAGAATTTATGAAAAAGCCGTGCAGTTTCCTGAAGGAGGTTCTATAACAATTGTAGCTGTTACTACCCTTTCAGGCGGAGATATTACCCATTCTATTCCCGATAATACTGGCTACATCACCGAAGGACAGTTGTTCCTCAGGAAAGATACCGATATAGGTAAAGTTATTGTTGATCCTTTCCGCAGCCTTTCGCGCCTAAAACAGTTGGTGATTGGTAAAAAAACCAGGGAAGATCATCCCAGTGTGATGAATACTGCAGTCAGATTGTTTGCTGACGCATCAAATGCGAAAACAAAACTTGAAAATGGTTTTGATCTGACCGATTACGACGAACGGGGCCTTGAATTTGCCAGGGAATACTCAAGAAAGCTTCTGGCTATAGATGTGAATATCGATCTTACCCAGATGCTGGATACCGGCTGGGAACTCTTCAATAAATTCTTTACCAGGGCAGAAGTGGGAATTAAAGAAAGCCTGGTTAAAAAATATTGGCCGGAAGAAGATGGATTCGAAGAGAAAAAAGCAAACGAAGAAATAGAAGCGGAAAGAGAAGCTTAGTATTATATCAATTTTTAAAAAAGCTCTAAGCGTGAAAATTAAGTTCCAGTATAACAAAACATCTTTACATCGGTTAAAAAAACAACTGGCTATCAGGGAAAGGGCATTGCCCACTCTTCAGAATAAAGAGGCAGCACTGCGTGTGGAGGTAAAGAATGCCAAAGCACAGGCAGGTAATCTGGATAATAAGCTTGGCGATAAAATGAAAGCTTACGAACAGATGGTTCAGCTTTGGAGCGAGTTTAATCCCGACCTGATTCGCATAAGTGATGTTAGGTACAGTACAAAAAAAATCGCAGGTGTAAAAACACCCGTATTGGAAGAAATTCTTTTTGAAACAAAGCCCTTTAGCCTTTTTAACAATCCAAAATGGTATCTCGACGGTATTCAGATTTTACAGGAACTGGCACGTATTTCCATTGAGAGGGAGTTTTTTGTTAGAAAAATGCATCTGCTTGACCATGCACGTAAAAAGACAACCCAAAAGGTGAATCTTTATGAAAAGGTACAAATACCCGAGTTCCAAAGTGCCATCAGAAAGATCAACCGTTTTCTTGAAGATGAAGAAAACCTGTCAAAATCTTCACAGAAAATCGTTAAAAGCAGAAAGGAGAAAGTTGCTGTATGATTATTCCTGTGAGAAAATATGCATTCCTTGTTTATCATCATGATTACAATGAGTTTTTGAATGATCTGGGTGATTTGGGTGTACTGCATATAATTGAAAAACAAGTAGAACTGGATGCAAAAACACTTGATAAGCTTGATCAGCTAAAGCAGGTTAATGAAGCAATTGGCTTTTTGAAAAATCGTGAGAGCAATAAGGAAGGATCAAAAACAGAAGAAGACGGATTACAATTATCCTGTATTATAAAAGAAAAGAGAAGCAATCTGGAAATTCTTTCCCAGAAACGTATTCTACTGATCAAGGAAAAACTGCAGGCAGAACCATGGGGTGATTATAAGCCTGAAACCATCATCAAGCTGAAAGAAGCAGGTTTGATTCTTCGTTTGTTCGTGATTTCTAATAAGAGATTTAATCATGAATGGACCAAACAATACAATGTTTCTGTCATCAGCACCCATCAGTCGCAGATACATTTTGCAGTTGTTAATAAAAAAGATGAAGAATCTTTTGAACCGGAGGCAGAAGAAGTAAAATTGCCTAAACGACCCGTATCAGAGGTTGCTCTTGAACTTAACAGGGTAGAAGAACAGATTGATCATATTAATAAAGAATTTGATCAGTTAGCCGCCACGGCACTGCCCAATCTTCAAGAAGCCGCAGATGGTCTGGAAACAGAAACAGAATACAAAAGAGCATTGCTGAATACCTCAGAACAGGCAGATGGAAAGGTGAAAATACTGGAAGGCTTTGTAACTGTTGAAAATCGAAATAAACTGGATGAGTACCTCGATAAACATAACATTCTCTATGTATCCCGTAAACCTGAACCGGGCGACAACCCGCCTGTAATGCTTAAAAATGGAAAATTTGCCCGTTTGTTTGAGCCCATTGCAAAGTTGTTTGCCCTGCCAAATTATAAAGAACTGGATTTAACGCCGCTTTTTGCACCGTTCTTTATGTTGTTCTTTGGTTTTTGCCTGGGAGATGCCGGGTACGGACTACTGTTCATTATTGCGGGTTTCATTATACGTCCTTTTGTAAAATCCGATCTGCGACCCATCATTACACTGGCCCAGTTTCTTGGATTAGGTACCGTGATCTTCGGTGTTTTAACGGGAACCTTTTTTGGCATGAACCTGCTGCAGGCTGATATACCTGCTTTGGAATCAGCTAAAAAATATATGCTTAACAGTCAGCAGGCATTTTACCTGGCTGTAATAATTGGTGTAGTTCAGATCCTTTTTGGTATAGGTGTTAATGCAGTTAACAGGTACAGGCAGTACGGTTTTCAATATGCCCTTCCGCCAATTGGTTGGCTTATGCTGCTGCCCGGTTTGGGCCTGTACTTTGGTTTCGATGCATTTAAGATAATTTCATACGTGTTGATGTTCGGCGGTATTGCATTGATCATTTTCTGGAGCGATCCAACAGCAAGTATC
>JBEPWX010000205.1:0-6173 GCA_041642235.1 Mariniphaga sp. | reverse complement strand
CAAAGCAGAAATTAAATCCGATCAGGTAATAAATAAGGTTTCCTGTATTCTTTGGTAAGCATCTGATTTGCTTCTTTATCATTTATAATAGTTAATGTTTTTGGTTCTATATTCAGTGTGCGGCCCAGTCTGTAAGATATATGGCCTAAATGTATCAATGCACAGGAATAAAATCCCTCTTCAATAGGTGCAGTTAATAATGAAGGATCATTTGCCCTGATTGCATCAATAAAATTTTGATAATGGTTACCTGTTCCTTCTCCGGAATCACCGGGTTTCCTTTCTTTTCCCATAAAGGTCTGCCACCCCTCCACATCTTTCAGCATGTACCCCTTGGAACCATAGAAAATATTTCCTACTACATTGGCAGCGCTGGTCATATAAGCATTTGATAAATTTTCTCCTGATCCCAAATGGTTTCCTTCAGGATTTGTCATCCAGTGTCTTACCTCAAATTGCAGGATTTTCTTTTTATCACCTGCACCATTCGAATTGGGAAATTCATACAATGCCATTAATGTGTTTGGTGTTTCCTGAGCATCGTCAAACAGGAAATGTCCTCCAACAACGCTTACTTTGGTTGGAATTTTTACACCAAGTCCCCATCGTGCCACATCCATCTCATGAACGCCCTGGTTACCCATGTCTCCATTTCCGTAATCCCAGTGCCAGTGCCAGTTGTAATGAAAACGATTGCGGTTGAACGGTCTCTCGGGGGCCGGTCCCAGCCACAAATCATAATTCACTTTATCCATGTACGATTTAGTGAAAGGACCGAGCCATGATTTGCTGTTAACTGTATTGGCATATTTTTCACCTTCCTGCATGTACCCGTCGGGATATTTGCCAATAGAATCACGCCATTTGTAACAGACTCCTTTCCCCAGGTAAACCTCGCCCAGCTTACCGTCACGCATATATTGAACAGCCGATTGCGCTGAAGGATTACTTCGTTGCTCCGCGCCATCCTGAACTACCACATTGTATTTTTTTGCTGCCTCTACCAGTTTTTGACCTTCTTTGATGGTATGGCACGACGGCTTTTCGATGCTCGAATGTTTTCCGGCCTGAATTGCCCAGATTCCGGCCAGTGCATGCCAGTGGTTGGGCGTAACAATGGAAACCGCATCCACTGATTTATCTTCGAAAAGTTTGCGCATGTCGCTGTACAAGGTTGGCTCACGTAATCCTTTATTGGTAAAATGATTTTTCACCCTTGCCCCGAAAAGATTCTCGTCAACATCGCACAAAGCGGTTACTTCCACATTTTTTAGTGCCTGGTAGGATTGAATATGCGATTGCCCCATTCCCCTAATCCCTATTACAGCTACATTTACCCTGTCATTTGCACCTTTCCATCTTTCCCCGGTTAACAGGGTAGGAACAGCGATAATGCCCAGGTTACTTACAGTTGTCGATTTAATAAATTTTCTTCTTTTCATAATTTTTTTAGTTGTAGTTAATATTTTCCAAATTTCTGAAGTGTTTTCCACATGGCCATTATATTTTCCGGCGGAACCTCGGCCTGGATGTTATGTACCGTGTTAAAAACAAATCCTCCGCCGGGTGCCAGTGCTTCTATGTTTCTGTGCACATTATCTTTAACGTCCTCAACCGTTCCGGAAGGCAATACGTTTTGGGTATCCACACCTCCGCCCCAGAAAACAATATCCCGTCCGAAATCCTTTTTGAGTTGAACCGGTTCCATACCGGTTGCATTAATATGAATGGGGTTTAAAATATCCACGCCCATTTCAATTAGATCAGGAATTATCGGACGGACATTCCCGCAGGAATGAAATATGATTTTGATGTGGGGAGCTTTTTCTTTTATAAATGAAAGCACGCGTAAAAAATGCGGTTTGTAATATTCCCGAAATTGTTCCGGACTGATGAGTTGTGACTGTTGAGTCCCGTAATCATCACCCTCACCTGCGATATCCACCTCATCACCGAGTTCATTGATAGCAGCATTCCAAAATTCCATTTTTAGATCAGCCAGTTTCCCAATCAGTTTATCTGAATTGACAGGAAATAAAAACGGGTCGAGCATGGCGTTTTCCATTCCACGCACCCGCTGGTGCATTTCAAACAAGCCGGCACACAACCCTTTGGTCATCACAATTTTTCCCTGTTCCCTGAACTGTATGGCTTTTTCACGTAAACCGGCAAATCGCTGTTTATTGGCGGCATCCGGCCAGGAATAAGTTTCAACCAAGCCTTCTTGTTCAAAATCAATCGCATCCATCGGGTGCTTAACCAGCGAAAACCAGTGTCCATTTTTAGGAAAGTGATGGGTAAAACCCCATTCATCAAAATATTCCAGGTAATCCCCCCTGTTTTTCAATTTTGAGTACACATCCCAGTTATGGCTGGTAAGCGGAAAAATGCCCCGGGTATCCACATTCAGTTTTTCAAGCATTTCATCATCCGGAACCACAATCTGCTGAATCACATCCGACCACTCTGGTTCTTCCAATTCCATTCCCAAAAAGGTTCGCAGGTTTTGATAGGCTGTGTTGGTAATTCCGGTCCAGGTGGAACCTGCCAAATCAAACGGAACCCGGTCAGGTTCTTCATGGTTCAGGGTTTTAAAAATTCTGTCTCTTGAATTCATAAAATTCTATTTTTCTATAGATACAGGCTTCATTTTTGGCGAAATAAGATGGATTACCAGTAATCCGACCAGGTACCCAAATGCAGCTATTACAAATGGGAAAACATATCCCCGGGTGCCCGATTCATTGAGTACATAACCAATTAAAAGGGCGGTTCCCATGGCGGCAATTGAACTTACTGTTGTGGAAAATCCAATAACCGATCCCACAACTTTTTTCGGAAACAGGTCGGATGCCACGGTAAAAATATTGGCCGACCAGGAGTTATGGGCAGCAGCAGCAAGGGCAATCAGCCCCACGGATACGGGCAGTGAATCGATAAACGGAACCAGCATCACCGGCAAAACCAGCAAGGCCGTACCGAGCATGGTCACTTTACGGGCAAAGTTAGTTGATTTGCCTTTTTTCAGGAGATACGAAGAAATTGCGCCGCCTGCTATTCCGCCACCCCAGGCCACTAAATAAATAATTACCAGCGGAAGGGCCAGACCTTTTAGTTCAATACCAAACCGGGCATTTAAAAATTTGGCACCCCAGAAAAGGTAAAAGTACCAAACCGGATCGGCAAATAGTTTCCCCAGGGCAATTACCCATGTCTGACGGTGTTTAGCAAGTTTTTTCCAGGGAATTTTTATTTTTTCCAAATCGCCTGTATCGCTGCTGATGTATTCCCGTTCGGCGTCATTGACAAAACGGCTGTCGTGGGGAGACTTGAAGAAAATCAGCCACAATGCCAGCCAGGAAGCGCTGAAAACTACCGACACGAAAAAAACATATTGCCACGATACAAAAAAATAAAGCACTACCGGAATAAGAAGCGGTGCAATTACCTGTCCGATATTAGAGCCACCATTAAAAACTCCGGTTGCATATGCCCGCTCTTTTTGTGGAAACCACTCGGCAACAGTTTTTATACTGGCCGGAAAATTGGCGCTCTGACCAATGCCAAGTCCCAGCCGTGCAATGAAAAAACCAATCCAGCCTCGGGCAGCGGCATGAGACAAACTTGCCAACGCCCAAAAAATTACTGCAAGCGAAAACCCCAGGCGGGTACCTAACTTATCGATTAAATATCCAATAAACATCGGGCCAATGGCATACGATAACTGAAATGCAAACACAACATAACCATATTGCTGCTCGCTCCAACCTACTTCATCAGTTATATAAGGCGCCAGGATACCCAGAATCACACGGTCGAAATAAACAATGGTAGTGGAATAAAACAGGAGGGCAGCAATCACCCAACGGAAATTGGTTTTTTTATCGACCTGATAACCCTGATTCTTTAATTTCATTAGGCTGATTACTAGATTTATTGACTACAATATAATGGGATATGAGTTTATTTAAAATTATCCGTCAATTGGTTAATTTGATTATCAGTAATTTCCCCACCAATAACCAGTTTAAGCTTAAATACATCACCTAAATTTCTTCTGGCATCAAGAAATCTTCCCGGTTTTGTGGTTGTTTCCCCGAATGCCCTGGCTACATGCAGACCTAAAAGTCCTTCTTTGTATTCATTTATTATGATTCCATGCGTTGCTATCAGTTCTGTAGTTCTTTAATTGAGCGAATACTATTTAAAAGTTAATCCAGGTTTAGATATTCTATTACTGCATTAATGCCTTGCAATGCGTTTGCAGGCATTGGATTATTGTCGTCAAAAACTCTTAACTGACTTTCCGGAAGAATGGTCACAAAACTTTCATCTGCTGTCGGATTAAAGGGAATCCTTCCTGCATTAAGCTTCAAATGGTGTGCAAAAAAATTATAAACCGGGGCTCTTTTTGAATATCCGTAATCATGCCGTTCGGCCGGGAAATGTACATTCTCAACCCTATGTTCAGCATTATATAAGGCATATACACTTTTGATATATGGATATTCTATTTGACGGGTATTTCGTGTCCAGTCACCTCCGTTTGACAATAATAACAGGGGTCTGGGAGCACAAAGAGCAGCAATCTCAACATTATTGGTCTGATGACCGGTACTCTTATGTATTGGCATTCCGCTTTCACATACACATCCTCCAAAAAAATGGGCAGAAACCATAACTGCCGGAACTGATACTTTTATTCTGTCGTCAATAGCGGTCAGTATGAATGTTTGTGTCCCTCCTCCCGATGCACCTGTAATACCTGTCCGTTCGCTGTCAACATCAGGTCTTGACAAAAGATAATCCAATACCCTTTTACTGTTATAGGTCTGAAGCAACAGTGCATATGGAACTCGGTGATCAACCTGTTTGCTGTCGCCATAGCCTATCATATCATAAGCAAAAACCACTGCACCCATGCGCGCCAAAACTGCGCACCTGTATTGCATATCTGGTCGCATACGGCCATTTTCCCAATGACCGTGAGGGCACAATATTGCCGCACTCTTACCTTCCTGGCCAGCCGGTCTGTATATGTTACCTGTAATATAAAAACCCGGAAAACTCTCAATGATGATGTTCTCTACTATATATCCGTCAAACTCTCTGGTATTGGTAATAATTTCCTTAAAGTTACCTTCTGTTTTGGGCATTTTATCAAGCATCAACCCTTCTATTATTCCCTGCCTGATTATATCGGCCCTCTTCTCCCAGGATATTATGTCGTCCCATTCAGCTGCAAATTTCTTTGTCATAATATTTGCTTCATCTTCAGTCCAGTGATGCCCCTGGCATAACATACTTTCCTGACTAATACCGGTTATATTAAAAAAAACCAAAATAATTAATAGCGTCAGTGCCTTGTAACTACTCTTCTTCATTTCTCAAGATTTAAAATTATAATTCATTAAACTCAGTCATAAAAAAATTCCAATTATTTCGCAGCATTGCATTTATATGGAATACGCTCAATCGGTCATATTACCTGCAGCTTCAGAAGAAACTTCACATCATCCACAAGTGCGGCCTCTTAATTCTTTTCCAGCCGCCTTAAACTTCGTAATTATGCACCTTCATCAATAGAGGCTTTTCATGTATTCACAAAAATTATCAGCCAATTGATATTCAGCAATTCATCTTTAACTCTTTTCCAATGAGCTCGCAGTAATAAGCTCAAGGTATGAAAAATCCTTTTAACTTTTTTAACAGGTTTAACATTTTTTAGCTTTAAAAAAAATGGATAGACATGTGAAGCCATATTTTATAGGTCCTAATCAACTTTATGTCAGCTTATAATATAAAATATAAAAATGCTGGCATAGAAACAGTTAGCAATACATTAATGGAAAGGAGAAACTTTTACCCGCCCGGGATACATCATATTGGAAACTAATTACTCAGACGGTTCGCCTGTCAGACTGGGCGGGGTGGTAAAGGATAAGTTTATATTTTACCGGACATGAAATGCTGAAGTTATCAGTTTATTAACCGATAAATTCCAATTATCGGCTTTTATACCGTTAAATTAACCTGATGACGATTCCTGTAAAAGTTGCAATTCCAAAACTTAAAAGGGTTCCCACTAAAACATATTCGCTCTTTTGTGTGTCTTTGAACCTTAAAATGGATTTGGCAGCTATTATAAGACCCACTGCTTCGTACTGACCCAG
>JBEPWX010000204.1:0-6176 GCA_041642235.1 Mariniphaga sp. | reverse complement strand
CGGCTTAGCAATCTGCCGGAACGTTCCAGCGCTTCCACAGTATTT
Source organism: Mariniphaga sp. (assembly GCA_041642235.1). Taxonomy (GTDB): domain Bacteria; phylum Bacteroidota; class Bacteroidia; order Bacteroidales; family Prolixibacteraceae; genus Mariniphaga. The sequence continues at coordinate 6,131 of JBEPWX010000204.1, read as the reverse complement.
TTTAAAGTAGGGGGTTCCTGGTTTTCAACCACAGCCTGTATTTCTGTTTCACCTTTTTTTATAGCTTCCTTAAATGCGGGCAAAAAATGCGCATTTTCAATTTGTCCAAATGGTGCGGTTTCATGTGGTGTGTTAAAATTTCCGAGCAACGGATTTGATTGTGCATTTACCATAACCGATAAGATACTTAATAATGTTAATAATTTCAACTTTTTCATCATTGTCAATAACATAAATGTAGAATGTATTTTTTTGTTCAAAATAAACCACTTAATCATTATTTGGTTCATAATAGAATTGTATGTGAACAATTTTTTCAGTCCGGTAAAAATACAATCCTTTTATTTATTATTCATTATTTTATAATTTTAGCTTAAATTAAAAAAATAGAATAAAATGGGGCAATTAGTGTTGATTCTTTTAATTCCATTAATTACTGCCGGTACGGATATCAATAAAAAAATAGAAAAGGCTGTTAGAAATGAGCTTCACTACTTTCCCGAAGCCCGTTTAAGGGATATTTACAAGAATTTTTTCCAGGATGCTTTTGGACCGGGGCACCTTATTCCTGATACTACACATGCCGGCAGCTATTTGAATTACGAATTGCAGCAACCAATAGGTGATACGCTGAAATGGCAACCTGTAGGCCCTGCCAATGACTTTTACCGAATTAACCTGAGACTCGTAAAGGAAGGCATTATTCCCCGGTCGGTAATGCTGGAAGCTATGGTTGAAAGTGCCGTTCTTGCCCGCAATCCGGATATTGAAACCTGGAAGAAGGAATGGCAAAATGTTATGGACGTCATTGAAAAAATGAATATTCAGATAGCAGATTTTGAATCGGATAAAAAAGCGATTGAAGCATTACTGGCAAATGATGAGTATGTTATGCACCACAGCGAGCATTACAACAAAACCTATAAGCGGCATTACCGGATTATTCACAAAACAGTTTACAACCGCTGGAAGAATACTTATCTAAGGAATTAGAAGTCGGCTGGCCTGAGGGTTCACTTTTTTTTCTTCTGCACCGACCATCCGAACTTACCGATCCTCTTACCCAACTCAAAGTAATGGCCGTGGTTATAAACCAAAGGGCGTGCTTTTGAAAGGTTGAATGCCTTTTCCTCGTTGAGGTATTGTTCATCGACAGAAACATTGACCACTTCTGCCAGGAACATATGGTGGGTGCCAAGTTCCAGGACATTCTTTACCACGCATTCAATGTTTACCGGCGATTCTTCTATTATGGGTGCCTTAACAACTTTCCCCTGAGCGGGTGTGAGCTTCATTTTCTCCCATTTGTTGTATTTTCTTCCTGAGCGGCATCCACACCAGTCGGTAGCACGTGCAAGTTCTTCGGTGGTGAGGTTGATAACAAATTCCCCAGTCCGCTTTATTATGTCGTAGGAATGACGCCCGGGGCGCACAGAGATGGAGCACATGGGAGGGTCGCTGTTGATGGTTCCCGTCCATGCAATGGTAATAATGTTGTATTCTTCCGGCTCATGACCACAGCTTACCATCACTGCCGGGATAGGGTAGAGCATGGTTCCGGGTTTCCAGTCTGTTTTTGCCATAGAATAGCGTTTTATTCCGGGTCTTTCCAGTCGTTATGTTCCCGTAGCAGGAGTTCAAGTTCCTCCACTGCATTTTCAAAAGGAATATGTCTTTTCACCGGTTTTAGTCCCTTGTACAGGGTGACCTTATGGTTGCTTACTCCAACAAAACCGTAATCAACATCACCCATTTCTCCCGGACCGTTTACCACACAACCCATAATTCCAATTTTCAGGTGTTCGAGGTGCTTAAAATGTTCCTTGATATTTTTAGTTGTTTCCTGCAGATCGTATAGTGTTCTTCCGCAGCCCGGGCAGGAAATAAACTCAGTTTTGCTCATGCGCATTCTGCTGGCCTGTAAGATTCCGAAACTTAAATCCTTTAGTTCGGTAAAAGTAATTCTCTCGTTATCGTTCGAAATACAAATGCCATCGCCATATCCATCGATGAGCAGTCCTCCCAGATCGGCGGAGGCTTTTATCTGAAGGTCTTCCAGGTTGCCCTCATTGTATTTCCGGTAGAGAATGACCGGTACTTTCCAGATATGTGATTCGAGTGTAGTAAAGAAAGCCCTAAGTTCAGCCATCGGATTTTTATTGAAGCTTTCAAGAATAAGAACCGTTTTACGGGTTTGCTTTAGCTTCATTATAATTTCCGGATTCTTTTCCATGAAGCGGTCGAATTCCATCTTATTGGTGCGAATGAATTTCATCCTGCCCCAGCGGGTGCTTTCAAAAAGATATTCTTCCATTGAGATAATGGGATAGCTTTCACCATTAATATCCATTATTTTGTTGCCCGAAAGGAAATAATCGGGTACCATTTTACCCCGGATAGGAAGCATTTCCTTAAGGGAGCGATCTTCGAGATCCGCCACAACCACCGGTAGATTTTCTCCACCCATATTTAATACTTCCCGCGTTGACCGCCGTTCATATTCAAATGGATTTGTCTGGGCAATTAATGATGCTTTTATAGGTTCATGGTTTCGGTATGAATTGAAATGGTCTACCAGTTTCCTGGCAACGGGAATTTCATTCACCGGGCTTTCGGTAAGCGACACGCGAATGGTGTCGCCTATACCATCAGCCAGCAAGGCGCCATTCCCCACAGCCGATTTAATCCGGCCATCTTCACCTTCACCGGCTTCTGTAACCCCCAGGTGGATAGGGTAGTGCATGTCCTCGAGCCGCATCTTGTAATTCAGTAGACGTACAGTGTACACCATCATTCGGGTGTTGCTCGATTTGATGGAAACCACCACATCGTTAAAATTGACCTTTTTGCAGATTCGTAAAAATTCGAGTACCGATTCGGCCATCCCTGAAGGAGAGTCACCAAACCGGCTCATTACCCGGTCGGACAATGAACCGTGATTGGCACCAATGCGCAATGCTGTATTGGTTTTTTTTAACATTTCAAGGAACGGGATAAATTGTTCTTCGATTTTAACAAGCTCTTCTTTATACTCATCATCGGAATATACCTTGTGTTCGAAGCGTGCACGTTTATCATAGAAATTTCCAGGATTAATGCGCACCTTGTCGAAGTATTTTGCAGCTATATCGGCCAGGCGCGGATTAAAATGGATATCGGCAACCAGCGGAGTTGTGTTGCCCCTTTCACGAAGGGCAGTTACTATGTTTTTCAGGTTTTCAGCATCATAAATGCCTTTTACTGTAACCCTGACATAATCGGCACCGGCTTTTGCCAGTTCGATAATTTGTTCAACTGTAGAATCCGTATCTTTGGTACTTGTGTCGGTCATCGATTGTATCCGTATTGGATTGTCGCCTCCAACAATTATTCCTCCAATGTTAACTTCACGGGTTTTTTGACGTTCAAAACGGGTGATATCGTTTATATAATTAAAATGTAAATCTTCCATGTTTATTTATTATGCTGACCTGCAAATTTACGTTAATGGTTTTAATTTAAAAAGATTCCTTTATTTTTGTTTATATATAATGTTATATGAATTTATTAATCAGCAAAATAACGAAATTATTCGGAAAACAAAAGGCCTTAGATCAGGTAAGTTTTTCGGTTACCAAAGGTGAGTTACTCGGGTTTTTAGGTCCCAATGGAGCAGGGAAGTCCACCTTGATGAAAATTGTTACCGGTTACCTTCCGGCCACTTCGGGAGAGGTTTGGTTTGACGATCAGAGAATGACAACCGATAATACCGAAATAAGGCAGCATATAGGTTATTTGCCGGAACATAATCCACTTTATACCGATCTATATGTAAAGGAATCGCTTGAAATTACCGCTGGCTTTTACAGGATTGCAAACCAAAAACAGCGGGTAAATCAAATGATTGAGCTTACGGGTCTGGGTGATGAACAACATAAAAAAATTGGTTCACTTTCGAAAGGTTACCGGCAACGGGTAGGTCTGGCACAGGCTCTAATCCATGATCCCCATATGCTGATACTTGATGAGCCTACATCCGGACTGGATCCTAATCAGCTGGAGGAAATACGAAGGTTGATTCATTCCATCAGCCGTGAAAAAACCGTGATCCTGTCTTCACACATAATGCAGGAGGTAGAGGCTGTTTGCTCAAGGGTGGTAATTATCAATAAGGGAAAAATTGTGGCTGATGGTAGTATTCCTGAAATAAAGAGCGGTATGCTGGTGCAAAACCAACGGGTGATTGCCGTATTCGATCAACCCGTTCAGGCTGAAAAATTGCTGGCACTTCCAGGTGTTCTGTCAGCAAGCTACGATGGAGAAAAATGGGAAATTGAATCGGGACGGAGTGATGACCTTCGGCCTGCTGTATTTCGTTTTGCTGTTGATAATGGCCTTACTTTGCTTACCCTGTTGCAAAAACAACAAAACCTGGAAGGTGTATTTCATCTGCTGACCCGTGGAAATGAAACTTCCGGTTAACCTATGGAATTGCATCCTGAAGTATCGGTAGTTCTTCCATTTTACAATGCTGAAGGAACCTTGTCTGCAGCTATTGGCAGTATTCTTAACCAAACTTTTCCAGCTTTCGAATTGCTTCTGGTCAACAACAATTCTGACGACGGCAGCCTGATCATTGCACAGGGATTTGCTCAAAAGGACAAACGTATAAGAATTGTACATGAGAAGGAGCAGGGAGTGGATTGGGCCATGAACTGCGGATTGAATAATGCAAGAGGAAGGTTTATTGCCCGTATGGATGCCGATGATGTTTCATTTCCCGACAGAATAGAAAAACAAATTCGGTTTCTGAAAGAAAATCCGGATTACGGTTTGATTGGAAGCATGGTGGAATATGTTTCCCACATCAGAAATGCCGATGGATTCAAACGATTTGTCAGCTGGGTGAACAGTTTTTATTCAACTGAGGCAATTGAAATGAACCGGTTTATAGAAATCCCGATAGTAAATCCCACCGTCCTTTTCAGGCGTGAACTATATGAGAAGTATGGCGGCTGCAGGCAAGGTGATTTTCCTGAAGATTATGAAATGCTGCTGCGGTATCTTAATGCAGGAGTGAAAATGGCCAAACTGCCGGAACCTCTGTTGGAGTGGCACGATTATTCCACCCGCCTTACCCGCACTGGTGAACGTTATTCAACAGAAGCATTTTTTAGAGTGAAAGCTGAATATTTCCGGAAATGGTCTGAAGATAACAATCCAAAGCATCCCTGTGTCTGGATTTGGGGTGCCGGTCGAAAAACAAGGCAAAGGGCACGGCTTCTTGAAAAAGAAGGGTTATTTATTCAGGGATATGTCGATATAATAAAGAATAAAACTTCACAAAAAACCACATTACACTGTTCAGAAATACCGCCACCAGGTAACCTGTTTATTATTTCTATGGTAGCCAACTATGGTGCAAAGGAGTTTATCAAAGACTTTTTGCTGAGGAGAAGGTACAGGGAAGGGAAAGATTTCTTTATTATGGCATAAAAAATAGATGGATAATTGTTATTGACTGAGAATTACAACATTTGGTGTGGCTATATTATCTGCTCCAGCGAATTCCGGACAGCTTTAATTTCGTCTCTTAAAACCAGGATGTCCGATTCACTTAACGGGTTCATCAGTTCCGAATCATATACATCGAAAAAGCTGTCGCTTAAGTGGGAAATGTTTTGCTCAATTGTATTAATGCGGCTTTTCAGGATCGATAAATCTTTTTTAATCTCCAATTTGGCGGGATTATCAGCCGGAAGAAATTTCCATTCCTTTTCACGGGATTTATAAAGCAATTTAACGGCAATGAGTTCATCGAAGATTTTTTCCTGTTCATTTTTCTGTACCTCAAATTTCATAGAAATGAATTTTACCTTTTTAAAAGAAGTTAATTAATTTTTAATTCCCAATTTACATTAAAAATGGGAGGTTGGATATGTTTTTTGGCATAAAATTTCGATTCGTGTATTAAATACAGGCCAACATTTCATTTTTTACCAGTAGATGTGAGCAAGAGTCCTCCATAACCGACAGGGAATATATATTGCATCAGTTTTTAATTTGAATGTTTTTTTATTACCCGATGCCAATTACCCGATGCTATTTTCTTTTTGAGGACACTAACGGAAATCACTTATCCCAAAAAAATA
>JBEPWX010000203.1:0-6191 GCA_041642235.1 Mariniphaga sp. | reverse complement strand
ACTTTTTTCAAATTGGAGTTCAAATTTGATCCAATCATCCAGCTTTTGTCTCAATGTCTTTACAATGTAATCTGGCAACTCCATTCATTTTTTCGCGATAGGAATCTGGATCGATGCCTATCCAAAGGTCGGTTTCCTATAATTTGTGGAACAAATTTAGATGAATTTTTCGAATGAAATGTATTTTAATATCATTCAGTTTGGACACCTGTATATTAGGATAAAAAAAACCTGAATATTTTTCTGTTAAAAAAATTAACCTAAACACTGCTTTTTATTGCTTTCTGTTAATTTTACGTTTTTAAATCAATTTTGAAAATGATTAAAATCGATTATCGTCTCCAACCAAAAGATTTACAAAAAAAGCTTTCGCTGTTTTGGGAGCTTTCAGCTGAAAAAATCTTGCATATTGAAAAGAACTATAATTCTTCCAAGGGTTCCCCTGTATTTACGGTTGATGGAAAATATACTACCCGCGGCTGGACGGAATGGACGCAGGGATTCCAGTTTGGTTCTGCAATTTTGCAGTATGATGCAATGGGTGATGTCTCTTTTTTGGAATCGGGCAGAAAAGCTACCCTGGCGAAAATGGCACCGCATATTAGTCATGCCGGAGTTCACGACCATGGTTTTAATAATCTGAGTACCTACGGGAATCTGTTACGGTTGATGAATGAAGGGAAAATTCCTTTCAATGAGTGGGAGAAGAATTTTTATGAGCTTGCTCTGAAAATTTCAGGCGCAGTTCAGGCAAGTCGCTGGACAAAAATTAAAGATGGTGGGTATATATATTCCTTCAATGGCCCTCATTCATTATTTGTTGATACCATTCGCTCATGTCGCATTTTAATAGCATCGCATTTGTTAGGTCATGTACTGCAGGGCGAAAACGATGAAAAAATATCTTTACTTGAGCGGGCTGTACAACATATTTCGGCAACGGCAACCTTTTCAGTTTTCTATGGAGAAGGGCGCGATAGTTATGATGTGAGAGGCAGAACGGCTCATGAAAGTATTTTTAATATCAACGATGGTAATTTTCGATGCCCCAATTCACAACAGGGATTCACAGGTTTCTCTACCTGGACCCGCGGCCTTGCATGGGCAATGTTAGGGTTTGCCGAAGAACTGGAAGCTTTTCGTAATTTTACTGAAAATGATCTGATACCACTTGGCGGCAAAGAGGGTTTGGAAAAGATGATGCTGAAAGCAGCCCGTGCTACCTGCGATTTTTATATTGACAATACACCGGTTGACGGAATCCCATACTGGGATACAGGTGCTCCAAACCTGCATAAATTGGGTGATTATCTAAATAAACCTGCTGATCCTTATAATGCGTGGGAACCGGTAGATAGCTCAGCTGCAGCTATTGGCGCTCAGGGATTGCTCAGGTTGGGTAAATATCTGAAAGAAAACAACGACCCGGAGTCAGGAGAAAAATACTGGCAGGCAGGACTGACAGTAATGCAATCCCTGCTCGATTATCCTTACCTGAGTACCAATCCCGGGCATCAGGGACTAATCCTGCATAGCATTTATCATCATCCCAATGGTTGGGATTATCTGCCACCGGGTCAAAAGATTCCCTGTGGAGAATCATCCATGTGGGGAGATTACCATGCCCGGGAGGCAGCTCTTTATTTACATCGGATCCTTTCCGGTGAAAAATATTATACATTTTTTTAATTGAGCAAAATGGCAAATGCGTTAACGGATTTTTCAAAATTATGTGTACATACCCTTACTACCAAACCATGGAATTTGCAACAGTGCATTGAGAATTACAGTACTGCCGGTATTCAGTCAATTACAGTCTGGAGAAATGTCCTTGAAAAGCAAAACCTGGAGGAAGCAGGAAGGATATTAAATGATTATGGAATGGAGGTTGTTTCTGTTGCCCGGGGAGGTTTTTTTCCATCAATTGAAAGCAATAAACGAAAGGAAGCTATTGATGATAACCTTTTGGCCATTGAGCAGGCAGCCGGAATAGGCGCCCCAATTCTGGTACTGGTTTGCGGAGCCGATAGCAGGCAATCACTCGAAAAGTCAAGAGACCAGATACGGGACGGGATTATCAAAATCCTGCCACAGGCTAAAGCTGCAGGGGTAAAACTGGCAATTGAACCACTGCATCCAATGTATGCAGGAGACCGGTCGGCAATTAATACCCTGGCCCAGGCAAATCGTATGGCAGAGGAAATTAATTCCCCGTTTGTCGGTGTGGCTGTTGACGTTTACCACTTGTGGTGGGACAGTACGCTACAGGAGGAAATTCTGAGATGTGGTCAAAATGAAAATCTTTTTGCCTTTCACATATGCGACTGGAATGTTCCTACTGTCGATTTTTTAAATGACAGAGGATTGATGGGGGATGGTTGCATTAATGTTCCGCAAATAAGAGGTTGGGTAGAAGATGCCGGGTTTTCAGGATATAATGAAGTGGAAATATTCTCCGACAAGTACTGGGCAATAGATCAAAAGGAGTATCTTGAGAAAATTAAATATGCATACCTAAATTTTTCATAAATGAAACGATTATTTTATTTGCTGTTATTGTGTACGCCTCTCCTGGCTGTTACCCAGGTTAAGGAAAATATCGACCGGGGAGTTGTTGCCCTGACCGTTAATGAAAAGGAAGTTTTTATTAGTTGGCGGTTGTTCAGGGATGATCCTGAAAACGTCTCATTCAATGTCTATCGAAAAGACATTGGATTGGGTGACTACGAGAAAGTGAACGATCAACCGGTAACCTCTTCCACCAATTTTCTTGATAAGTCTGTTAAACCGGGGCATGGTTACAATTACAAAGTTAAAACAGTTAATGGAATGCAGGAAAATGATTCACCCGGAGAAGCCTATGTCTTTACTCTTTCGGGAGACCAACCCTGGATTTCTATAAAATTAAAAGACAATGTGACTTTAAAAAGGATTGGAATAGGGGATCTTGACGGTGACGGAGCCTATGATTTCGTTTTGCAGCATCCCGATTTTAATGTCGATCCTTATTTTAGACCCGGATACTGGAAACGAAGCCCTGAACCTTACAAACTGGATGCTTATTCATCAAAAGGTGAATTCCTGTGGAGTTATGATATGGGATGGGCCATAGAAACGGGTACATGGTATTCACCGTATATGGTTTTTGATGTGGATCAGGATGGAAAGGCAGAAGTATATGCCAAAGGGGGTGAAGATGATCCCCGTGAAATGGACGGTCATGTATTGACAGGACCAGAACATCTTATTAAACTTGATCCTCAAACAGGGAAAGTTATTAAAAAGCAGGATTGGATTTCGCGGAAAGGATTTGAATCCTACAACTACTGGAGCCGGAATTTTTTAAGTATTGCCTACCTTGACGGGCGGAATCCTTCCCTGATTATGCAGCGCGGTACGTATACACAAATAATAACCGAAGCACTCAATAAAGACTTGAATACCATATGGAAATTTGAGAGTACAGGTGAAAATTCAAAATATAAAGGACAGGGTGGCCATGCCTTGATGACTGGCGACATTGATTCAGACGGAAAAGACGAACTGGTGGTGGGTACATTTGCCCTTGATGATAATGGCCAACCCATGTGGCACACCGGACTGGGACATAATGATGCCGGTTATATTGCTGATTTTATTCCTGAACGTCCGGGATATGAAATTTTTTATGGAATAGAATCGCGTTCCCCGAAAAACGGCGTTTGTCTGGTAGATGCCAAAACAGGAGATGTTATCTGGGGGTATGAAGGAAGTACATTTCATGTTCACAGCCAGGGAATGGTTGGAGATATAACAGCTGAATATCCGGGATTGGAATGTTATGCCGGAGAGGCTAAAGGGGGTGACAAGTTCTTCCTGTATACTGCCGATGGTAAAAGGTTGTCGGATGAAAACCTTTGGGGACTGGCTCCCCGGGCAGTCTGGTGGGATGACGATGACCAGAAAGAAATTTGTTTTAAAAATAATGTTTTTGATTATCAGGGGGAAAATAAACTCGAAATTGAAGGGAAGGTTTTAATTGTTGCAGATATTTTGGGCGATTGGCGGGAAGAAATTGTTACCAGCCTTCCTGGTGAAATCCGGATATATTCAACTAATATTCTCACAGAAAAAAAGAAAGTCTGCCTGATGCAGAATCATTTGTACCGTATGGCTGTAGCCGATGCAACAATGGGTTATTACAATTCACCACAAGTGGGATTTAAATAAAAAACATAATTATAAATGATATGATTCATAATGTTGGGATAATAATGAACGGTGTTACCGGCCGGATGGGAACCAATCAACACCTGATGCGATCAATTGTTGAGATTATCAGACAAGGCGGAGTTAAAATTAATGATTCGGAATTCATTATGCCCAATCCTATACTGGTAGGACGTAATGAAATCAAACTGAAAAAACTGGCCGAAACGTCGGGAGTGGAAAAATGGACAACCGATTTGGATTCGGTTATCAATGACCCCTCCTATTCAGTATATTTCGATGCTCAAACTACCGGTCGCCGTGCTGAGGCAGTAATAAAGGCAGCAAAAGCAGGTAAACATGTCTATTGTGAGAAACCAGTGGCAACCGATACCCAAACTGCTCTTGAGCTTTTCCGTATTTGTGAAGATGCGGGTGTTAAACACGGAGTGGTGCAGGATAAACTCTGGCTGCCTGGATTGCTAAAACTAAAACGGCTGATGGAAAATGGTTTTTTTGGAAAGATCCTTTCAGTAAGGGGTGAGTTTGGATACTGGGTTTTCGAAGGCCATACTGTCCCTGCCCAGAGGCCCAGTTGGAACTACAGGAAAGAAGACGATGGGGGAATTATTATAGACATGCTTTGCCACTGGCGATATGTGCTGGATAATTTGTTTGGAAAGGTGAAAGGGGTATTTTGCCTGGGGGCTACTCATATTCCTGAACGGGTGGATGAACAAGGTAAACCATATAAATGTACAGCCGACGATTCGGCTTATGCTACTTTTGAACTGGAAAATGATATTATTGCCCATTTCAATTCTTCGTGGGTAACACGGGTGCGGCGTGACGACTTACTAACTCTGCATGTTGACGGCACCAAAGGTTCTGCCGTTGCAGGTCTGCGTGAATGCTGGACCCAACATTACGGAAATACACCCAAACCGGTCTGGAATCCCGATATTCAGCAACCCATAAATTTTTATGACGGATGGAGTAAAGTGCCCGAACAAGAGCATTTTGATAATGCTTTTAAAGCACAGTGGGAGCTTTTTCTTAAACATGTGGTTAAGGATGAGCCTTTCCCATGGGACTTGCTCGAAGGGGCTAAAGGTGTTCAACTCGCAGAAAAAGGATTGGAAAGCTGGGAGAAGAAAACATGGGTGGAGGTACCTGAAATTCTGTAGCCAGTAGTTTGGCGCTGTAGTCGTTAAGGGATTATTTCATTATTTGAACGATTTTTTTTTAAATAGGAAAATGAATAAAACAGCACTAATTACTGGTGGTTCAAGGGGTATAGGATTGGGAATTGCCAAAGAACTGGCAAAGGCAGGGTTTAATCTTGCAATAAATGGGGTAAGGAAGCAGGAGGCCGTCCAGGAGGCATTGAATGATTTGAAATCGTTTAACGTTGAAGTGGTTTATGCTCAGGGTGATATTTCTAAAAAAGCCGACAGGGAAAAAATTTTTCATGCCATAATTCAAAAGTTCGGCCGGCTGAATGTCCTTGTGAATAATGCCGGTATAGCTCCCCGGGAACGGAAAGATATTCTGGATGCTTCAGAAGAAGTTTTCGATGAAGTGTTGGAAATAAATCTGAAAGGGCCATACTTTCTCACACAACTGTTTGCCAGGCATATGGTGGAAATGAAACTTGCCGATTCCGGCTACTGGGGTTGCATCATTAATGTATCATCTGTTTCAGCAACAGTAGCTTCGGTAAACAGAGGGGAATATTGTTTGTCGAAAGCTGGCATTGCCATGGCTTCAAAGCTGTGGGCCGCGCGGCTGGGTGAATTTGATATTCCTGTTTATGAAATACAGCCAGGGGTAATTCAAACTGATATGACTTCCGGAGTTACAGAAAAATACGACCGGCTTTTTGAACAGGGGCTGAGTATCCAAAAACGATGGGGATTACCTGAAGATGTTGGCAAAGTTGCGGCTGCTATGGCTACAGGAATGCTTCCCTATTCAACCGGCCAGATGGTTAGAGTCGATGG
>JBEPWX010000202.1:0-6215 GCA_041642235.1 Mariniphaga sp. | reverse complement strand
GGAGGCGCCGGACTGATGATGTTTCAACCGGGTACCGCGCGTGAATATGGATTAAAAACATATGGCTCGTCAAGAAAAACAGGACGTGACAAAGCGCATGGACTGGCATTAAAAGCCTTACTGGAATTACATCGATACAATTACGACAAATTATCGGTTATTGACGAACGTTTTCATGTGGCTAAAAGTATTGATGCCGGGGCCCGGTTTTTATCTCATTTATACCACCAACATCGGTCGTGGGACAAAGCTGTTTCGGCATACAACCGGGGCACACCTGCCCTGCTCCCGCAATCCACTGCACATGTGCGAAAAGTGAGGTATTTTCAGAACAGATATTTGTTTTATTTAAATAACTAAACTGTGAAACACCGGATATTCATATTACTACTGCTTGTTTTTTACTCCTGCGAGTTACATTATTCGGATTCTTCTCCGGCAGATGATATAGATGAGAATAAGTTGCTCAGTTTGATTAACAAATCTAGAACAGAAGGACATAATTGTGGCGATGAATTTATGCCTCCGGTAGATAAACTTGTTTGGGCAAACGAATTGGAGAAATTTGCATTGGCACATAGTATAGATATGAACAGGAACAATTTCTTCAGCCATACCAATTTAAATGGTGAGAATCCATGGGAAAGGGCTGAATATTTATCAGGAGAAATACAACTTAGCGGAGAAAACATTGCCAGGGGATATTCCAGTGAAGAGGAAGTCATTCAGGCCTGGTTGAACAAACCAGAACATTGCCGTAATATTATGTCCCCGCACCACACGTGCATGGGGATGGGTAAAAGCGGTGAATACTGGACCCAGTCTTTTGGGATATTGAATAAATAGATTGGAACCAATTTTATAGCAAGAATGAGGTTTTATTTTATATTTATATTAATTTTAGTGTTTAAAGTTATTTTGGTTACGGCACAGCAGAAGACAGCAATTCTTGTAAAAACGGAACCCGGTGTAAAGCTTTTCTTGAATGATTCGCTCGTCGGCAAAATCGAAAATAATCAAAAAGATTTGATAATTAAAGGTGTATTGCCGGGTAAGCAAAAACTTTTGCTGGTTAAGAAGGGAACCTTACCACAATACTACGATATTTACGTGACTGCAGGTGAAGTTTCAGTTGTGAATGCTAAACCTTTTATTAAGGATGCCGAAAAACAAAAGCACAATAAACCATCAGCAACCGAAATTTCTTCTAAACCAGAACCATTAGATTCTAATCGCGCAAAAATTTTTCTTTTTTCTGAGGTTGCTATAAAGTTAGGAAGTCAAAATCCAAAGTTTGGAGTACAGATGGGAATAATATTGACTAAACCCATTTCCGAAATTTTGTTATCCGGAATTGGAAGTGGTTATCGCTCCAATTTAGGTACAGGAGATTATTCCGTTCCTTTATTTGCGGATTTAAGGTACCATATTGCCCGAAAAAATATAATCATTAACAGCCAAATTGGTACAAATTTTAATAAAAGCAGTTATTACAAAAATAGTTATTTCGCTGCCGTAGGAATCAACTATAAAATATGGAAAACCATGAACAACCTATATCCTTCACTCCGGGTTGGTATTAACCTCGAATTTAACCATACGCCTTTTTATGAAAGTTTTAACGACATTATTTTGCATAATGGTTATTTACAGCAGTTAATGTTGGGAGGCAAAGTATCGTTCCCTATTCACTTTAATACAAAGCGGAAATGATGGCTATAGACTTACTTATCTCATTTTGCGTATTGTTGTTATCATATCTAAACAAACCGTTATGAAACAAAAAATTTTGAATTTGCTCATTTGTTGCGTTTTAATTACAGCTATTCTTGAACCGGTGATTGCAAAAGGAAAAGAAACGAGGCTGGAGAAACTTTATACAAAAGGTAAATACGAACGATGCTTAAAAAAATGCAATCGTATGTTAAGCAGAGAATTGACATCAGTACCTTATTACTACCTCACTTTTATTAATTTTCATCATTTCAAGTCTCCTGAAACCGATAAAGCTCAGCTTACTGAAAATTATCTGGAATCAACCATAATAAATTTATCATTTGCTTTGCAAATTGACTCAAATGAAATATACAGACCAAAGTATTCCAGGCGTTTAACTGAAATAAAAGATACTTTGATTTCAAAAAATCAACGTTTACTTGAAGCAGAAAAATTTGAGGCATCACAGGTTTATGCGCAAAAATTATGGGAACTTTTTTCTGACTCAACTGCATTAATTGCGGGCAGGGAGGCAACTAAAATGAAGATTCCTCTTAACACCAAACCTGTTATGATTTCTGAGTCACCCACACTGGAAGAATTAACCAGAAGTTTGCTTGTTGCGCGTGCCGAAAATTTAGAGGGGATTAAATACATATATGGTGGCGAAAATCCGGAAACCGGCTTTGATTGCTCGGGATACGTGCAATACCTTTACAATGGATTAGGATTTAAGTTGCCCAGAACCTCTTACTGGCAATCCACCAAAGGAGTAGAAATTGATGAATCGGAAGCTCAGCCGGGAGATTTAATCTTTTTTAGCGCAAGAAGCAAGGACAAAGGGGGAATCAACCATGTCGGACTGGTTCGTGCATCCGACAATGGCAGTATTGCTGAATTCATCCACAGTGCAAACGGAGGAGTATCAAAAACGAAAAGAGGCACCCAAAATTTTGAATACTGGTACAATCGCATAGCATCAATAAAAAATGTGTTATCGGTTTTTCTGCATCAGTTTCCCTGATTAAATGATCCGGCATTAAAAATTTGTGTATAATTATACTTAAATTTACGCACAGTAATTACAGCAATTAAACTTATCCTATATAAAATATATAATTTTGAAGCCATTAGCCAACCCAACTTTTTCAGCAGCAATAATAATTTACCTGTTTTTTGGAATAAACATTGATTCCAGAGGTCAACAAATGGATGGTGTTTTATTAACCAATCGAGCATTACCAGGAGTTGTGAAAATAGAAGTAGAAAACGGTTCCGGAACAGGTTTTATTATTGGAAAAGGAGAAGAAAGTTTCATTTTAACCAATTTTCATGTTATTGCGAAAGAAGATTACAATAATGGTTATACTCTTCCAACTTTAAATTCAATAGCCATAACCAACTCAAAATTTCATACTTTTCGATGCACGGGAATAGTAAGTTATGATGAAGATCTTGACATTGCAGTTTTGAGTTTTGTTGGCAATACAGATACTAAGTTAACTCAATTACCTATTTTGCGGGATGGTGAAGAACCTATGGGAGCAAGTATCTCAACAATTGGTAATCCTTTTGGTGATGACTTTAGTTATGCTCAGGGAACTGTACTTAAATTGAAAAATGAGTATGTCAATTTTCTGGCCAGAACTGATATGCCGGTAAATCCCGGCAACAGTGGCGGGCCTGTATTAAATAAACTGGGACAAGCGGCAGGTATGGTTACTGCACGCATGACTCATTTTTTTGATGGTGATTTAACACAAGGATTTAATTACTACATAAATGCCGAAACCATAAGAGCATTTCTGCGGAATTCAGAAATCCCGTACAGCACCAAACCATTAATTTTAGCTGGTGAGATAACCGAACGGGAACTTTCAGAGCAAGAACAAAATGCCATTATCGAGAAAAATTTAAAAATACAACAAGCTGAACAAGAAAAAGAAATAGCAAAAATAACCAAGCAGAAAGAAACAGAACTAAAGGTGCTGGAAGCAGAGCAAAGAAGCAAAATAAGTGAAGCAGAAAAAAAGGCAATACGTGAAAAAATAGAAGCAGAAAAAGAGCTCATTAGGTTGGAAAAAGAGAAAGAAGCTATTGCCCGGACCAGAGCTTTAAGAAAAGAACAAAAACGTCTTGCCCGTGCATCGCTTCCACCTCGCATTTCAACCCGAATAGGTTTGGGAACTGCGGTATATGGTGGTAATGCAGATTATGTTTTGGATTATTTCAGCAATTCTGAAGATGTTAATTCTCCTAAAATCGCAATAACCGGCCAGATGTCTATAGGCTACAGATTGACTTCAGGAGTAAGAAATATATATTCCAGAGCAACTTCAATAAATGTATTTCTATCTGGCGGAAGTTTTAATTCAACTTCCATTCAACATGTGCTAAAAGACTATCCTGGCATTCGTATGAATGACAGCAAATCCGATTTTTTTCCTTACTTCGAAACAGAGGGAGGTTTCCTGTTCAAAGAGTGGTACAGACTTAGCGCCGGTATAGGACATCAATATCTTCAGAATGATTTACAAACAATTAAATATGGCACATTAACAACTGGTTTTATTATACCGGGAGGTGCAATTGAACCTGATTTTTTATTTTCGGCATTATTCGGAAAAGAAAGAGAACAACTTGGATTCCGGTTTCATCTTTTATTAAATCTTCACTTTAAATATTTAAATTTTTAACCTAACAATATTTTGCTACAGGCTGGCTCAAAGATAAATTTATAAATGGAACCAACCCGGGGTGCGAAAACATTAATGAACAATACAACGATTCACTGGATAATAAATTAAAAATTCATGTAGGAAATCGTGCTTATGTTGTTGTTGTTAAACTGATGAATCGTAATAATTGGTAACTTCTGCAATACTTTGAGTTGCTGCAGCATTTTCTGAAAAATCATCAACAATCTGTTTAATAATTCAATAAAATACTCTATTTTCGTCCTTTATAACTAAATCATTGAATATTAACCAGCCCGGGACATGGGACTATTTCAACAATCGGTACTAAATAAATACCTGAACGAAGCAAACGAAACCCAAATGGAAGCAGCCTACCAAAGGCTGAAAGACTACTTTCATAACCCGGTAATTCAGCAAAACATACGCGAAAGCAAAGAAGAACAGTTCCAGGAAGGATTTTTAACTGAATTGTTTGTAAAAGTGCTGGGATATACCATTAATCCTAACCCTGATTACAATCTTACCACTGAATATAAAAATGAAAGGGGCGCAAAAAAAGCAGACGGTGCTATTTTGAAAGAAACTGTTCAACAAGGGGTTACAACCCCTTGCTATGAAGCAATCGGGGTAATCGAGCTAAAATCAACCAAAACAAAAGAACTGGAAGCAATTCGGTTGCAGGCATTCGATTATAAAGCCAATCATCAAAAATGTGTTTACGTTATTACTTCCAACTTTGAAAAAGTACGGTTTTACATTAACAATGCAGTTGAATTTGAAGAATTCGACCTGTTCCGGCTGGAATATGAACACTTCCGGTTAATGTGGCTTTGCCTGGCAAAAGAAAACCTTCTGAAAGGCATTCCGCTGGAAATTAAGAAAGCTTCTCTTATAAATGAGGAAAAGGTAACCAAACAGATTTATGTTGATTATTCGCTGTTTAAACGCGAATTATACAACGATTTAACAGCCAACAATCTTGAACTTGAAATTTTTAACGGGAAAGATGAAAAAGAAATAAAACTAACCCTTTTCAAAAAATCGCAAAAACTGTTGGACCGGTTTCTTTTTATCTTTTTTGGTGAAGACCGCGGACTTTTACCGCCAAATTCAATTTCGGAAATATTAAGGCAATGGGAACAGTTGAAAGAGCTGGATGAATACAAACCGCTGTACGAACGTTACAAAAAATATTTCAGCTACCTGAATAAAGGCTGGAAGGGCAAAAAATATGAAATATTTGCTTATAACGGCGGCTTGTTTGTGCCGGATGAAGTGCTGGACAATGTTACAATCAGCGATGAGGTATTACAGAAGCACACCAAAGTTTTAACGGCTTATGATTTTGAAACCGAAGTGGATGTAAACATTCTCGGACACATTTTTGAAAACAGCCTGAATGAGATTGAAGAGTTGACTGCTCAAATAATGGCAGAAGAACAAAACAAAGGATATGAAAACAAGGTACATGAAATTAACAAGGGGTTGCAACCCCTTGTTGATCAGAAGAAACAACCCCTTTTTGATCAGAGGAAACAACCCCTTGTTCAGTCAGCTACCGTGTCAAAACGTAAGAAAGACGGTGTTTTCTACACTCCGAAATACATTACAAAATACATAGTTGAAAACACAGTTGGCAAATTATGCGATGAAAAGAAAGCGGAACTTGAAATTAATGAAAGCGAATACCTGAAAAGCCGGAAAGGACGCACTACCAAAAAACTAAAAGAACTGGATAATAAGCTTGAATTATACCGAAAATGGCTGCTTACTTTAACCATTTGCGATCCGGCGTGTGGT
>JBEPWX010000201.1:0-6231 GCA_041642235.1 Mariniphaga sp. | reverse complement strand
ATTTGGCATCTGCCATTAATGCTGTCATTCATTCTGTGAAATTATTAAATCAGGAATTGGAAGTTTTAGGTATTGGAATAGGAGCTCCTAATGGCAACTATTACAGTGGCACCATTGAATATGCCCCAAATCTTTCATTTCGTGGGGTGGTCCACTTAGTTGAACTGCTAAGAACACATTTCCCAAAAATAGAAGCATTGGCATTAACCAACGATGCAAATGCAGCTGCCATTGGAGAGATGATCTATGGTGGGGCAAAAGACATGAAGAATTTTGTGATGTTCACGCTTGGTACCGGCGTAGGAAGTGGTATTATAGTAAATGGTGATTTGGTTTACGGGCACGATGGTTTTGCCGGAGAATGTGGCCATACCACGCTTGTCCCCGGTGGAAGAAGATGTGGTTGCGGTGCTCTTGGCCATCTGGAGGCATATTGTTCAGCGCCGGGAATGAAACGTACTGCATTTGAACTCATGGCACACTACAATGCCAACGACAGTTTATTGGCTGATTATTCCTACAACGAACTCGATTCAAAAATGATCTATGATGCTGCTGTTAAAGACGATAAAATAGCACTTGAAGTTTTTGAAAAAACAGGTGCATGGTTAGGCCAGGGCCTGGCAGATACTGTTCATCATCTGAGTCCGGAAGCAATTTTCCTCTTTGGAGGACCAACTGCAGCCGGTGATCTTATCTTTAAACCAACAAAGAACCATATGGAGAAACATCTTCTTTCTATTTTTAAAGATAAAATCAAAATTTTGCCGTCGAAACTCAAACCGGGTGATGCTGCAATTGTTGGAGCCAGTGCTTTGGTCTGGAAAGAGTTGGAAAAGTAAATTATCTGATACTAATCCATGAAAACCGTTCTAAGTAATTAAATCAGGACGGTTTTTTTTGTTGTTCCCTAACTTGTAATTGCTGGTACTAAGTATACCACATTATAGTTAAATGCAGAATGACCTTTCTATCTTGTTTAACTCTGTTCCTTATATGCTTTTACTAAACCCAATACATACAATTATAAATCATTTATTCATGGTCCCCCATTTACTAAATCCAATAAATGATAACTGCTATTTATTTTTATATCATGATTAAAATGCTATCAATGAGGGACCTAAAGAATAAATAGTTGAATGAAAAAATGAGAAAAAGGAAGTTTGTTAAATCCAGATTTCGTTCAGGATAAATTCAACTCAAATTCAGTTTTGACTCAATGTAAATTCAATTATAGTTGAATTTACATTGAGTTTATATTGAGTTTATATTGAATTTACATTGAGTTTAATCTGAAGAAGAAGTCTGGATGAGGTACAGGTTTTTCTGTCGGAGCACCTAAAACCAACGAACATTTAAATTAGTTATTTGACATTTTCTAAAACAAAGATTCATATAAATGCTTCTGTTAAATTCTTAAATGAAATTATCTGGTGATTTTTTTATTCAGCCATCTGATGCGGAATGATTTTTTTTAATTTTGATGATCGTTGCCAGGGAATATTATGATCTTGTTTGAAATCGGTAATACTGCTTAACTTGGAATTAGCATTAAACAGAATTCTTAACTTGAAGGCATGCGGTTGTGCATCAAACTTTTAAAATTAATCTTTGTTGTGCATTATAAGTAATAAATTTAGACAATGAAGTTATTTTCATTATACCTGTCGTTTTTGCTTGTCTTTACTGTAGGAAAATTAAATTCCTGTGGACTGGAAAATATAGTTTTCAAAGAATCTACTGAGAATGAAGGTGGTGAATATTACCGGATGAAAGATTCTTCAGAGCCTCAAAATTATTCTGATTACAACCTCATTTATCAGCGAATGGAATGGTTGGTTGATCCAGGAATAAGATATTTAAGCGGAAAAATAACTTCACACATAATCAGCCAGAACGATGGATTATCGGATATTGTATTTGATCTTGATTCCTCAATGGTGGTTGATTCGGTATGGCATAGAGGAAGTTCAACAGAATTCTCCAGGAATCTTAACAAACTAATTGTTCATCTTTCAGAGTCGGTTTCCGCAGGTCAGAGGGATTCAGTCGCTGTTTTTTATCAGGGGATACCCACCGGATCAGGTTTTGGATCGTTTATAAAGTCGTGGCACGGAAATGATAGCATACCAATTATCTGGACACTTTCAGAACCTTATGGTGCGATGGAGTGGTGGCCATGTAAACAGTCCTTATCCGATAAGATTGATTCTATTGATATAATTGTTACCACTCCTGAACCCTATCGGACAGCCAGTAATGGAATACTGGTTTCGGAAACTGTATCCGATTCGATGCGCATTATGCACTGGAAGCATCGACATCCGATTGTTACCTACCTGGTGGCAATTGCTGTCACAAATTATTCCCATTATTCCGATTTCCTTGAGCTGGAGGATGGCAGGGAAATTGAAATCCTCAATTTCGTTTATCCTGAAAACCTCGAACAGGTGAGAACTCAAACACCTGTTACCGTGGAAATAATGAAATTCTTTAATGATTTAATAGGGGAATATCCATTTTCTGATGAAAAATATGGACATGCACAATTTGGTTGGGGGGGAGGTATGGAACATCAAACCATGAGTTTTATGGGTAACTTCAGTTTTGGCTTGATTGCACACGAGCTGGCACATCAGTGGTTTGGTAACTACATTACGCTTGCCTCCTGGCAACATATCTGGCTGAACGAGGGATTTGCCACCTATCTTACCGGTCTTGCAATAGAAAATTATGCCGGTGAAACTGAATTTATGCGTTGGAAGAAAAGAAATGCTGAGGGTATTACCCGCTATCCAGGAGGTTCCGTTTTCGTTACCGATACCACAAATATATCCGAACTCTTTAGCGGGAGGCTTTCCTATTCAAAGGGAGCTTATCTTTTGCATATGTTGCGCTGGATAATAGGAGATGAAGATTTTTTTAACGCCATCCGTAATTATTACAGGGATCCTGAAGTTGCCAATGGATTTGCTCAACACGACCAATTGGTGGCACATTTGGAATCTGTAGGGGATACCAGTCTTACTGAATTTTTTAATGACTGGTATTATGGCGAAGGTTTTCCTGTTTATTCACTGGAGTTTACCAGTGATAATTCACATACAGAACTTTCCCTTTCACAGAATAGCTCACATCCTTCGGTCAGCTTTTTTGAGATGCCTGTACCAATACGTGTATACAGTGCAGGGAAAATTGATTCTGCCGATTTCAGACTATATCATACCCATAATAACCAGGAATTCATAATTGAGCCGGGATTTAAGGTAGCGGAAATTAAAATTGATCCCGGTTATTGGTTGATATCTGTTACTGACTATGTTGTCAATACCTCTCTTGTACTGAATAACAATGAGTTAAAGGTATATCCCAATCCTTTTACAGGAAATATTAAAGTTACTGTTCCTGGTGAAAAACCGGTTCAGGAAATTCTTTTATACAATTCTGAAGGTAAAAGAGTGGAGCAGCATAACGGTTCCCGTCTGGATTTCAACTGGGAGCATCTTCCGGAAGGTATTTATTTTCTTAGGGTTCATATTTCCGGGAAAATATATGAGAAGAAAATCGTAAAGCATTAATGACCCTGAATGCGAATATTTTTTGTTTTTAAAATGTTGTTGTATATTCGTGACACGAATAGTTTAAATTGTGTTATCATGACTGTTTCGCGTTTTGGTGTGTCGCTTGATGAAGATTTGTTGCATGCGCTTGATGAGTTTGTTGAAAACAATCAGTTTCCCAACAGATCTCAAGCCATTCGTTATCTCATCGAAAAAAACCTTGCAGAAGAAAAATGGAAATGTGATAACATTGTAGCCGGAGCTATTGTATTGGTTTTTAATCATGAAAAATCAGATATACTGAAAAAATCTTCAGAACTTCAGTTTGAATACAGGGATGTAGTTCTTTCAGCACAGGGATTCTACCTTAATGAACAAAATTACATGGAGATTATTTCAGTGAAAGGTGCTTCCAGGAGATTAACAGAAATTTCAGATAAATTAATCAGTATTAAAGGAATTCAGCATGGGAAACTGGTAATGAGTAAAGCTGAATAATTTTTTTGCCTTCAGGGTAACACGAAAAACATAAAAAGTGTCACATTAACTAAAATAAAACATGATGAAAGTGAGATTCAGCAGATTTTTCTTAATTATTGCAATGGGTATGGCTATTATACTGCCATCAGAAGAAACCCATGCACAAATTAATTTTTTAAAGGATACCATAAAGATTGAAGAAGTTATTATAACAGGGTCACGTATAGAAGTAGCACGTAAAAACGTTCCTCTGACGGTTTCAACTGTTGAACGGACTCAGATAGAGCGAAGTAATGAATCGGCTTTGTTTCCTGTTCTTAGCCGGCGGATTCCCGGTATGTTTGTGACCGAAAGGGGAGTGACAGGTTTTGGTGTTGGAAACGGTTCAGCCGGGCAGGTAAGTATAAGGGGTGTTGGCGGCACTGCGCCCAATACACAGGTACTGGTTTTGATTGATGGTCATCCGCAGTTTCAGGGTCTGTTTGGCCATCCGTTGCCTGATGCCTATGTCTCATCGGATGTTGAAAAAGTGGAAGTTATTCGGGGGCCGGCATCCATTCTTTATGGCTCAAATGCAATGGGGGGGGTTATAAATATTATAACCAGGGAACAAAAGGAGGAAGGGTTTTCCGGAAAAGCCAGGCTCTCGTATGGTTCATTTAATACTCAGAAGTATATGGTCAGCGGCGGATTAAAAGAAGGGCCATTTAGCGTCTTTGCTTCATTGAATCACGACCGTACAGATGGACATCGCGATACTTCCGATTTTAAAATTGTAAACGGATATATTAAGGCAGGTTATGAAATAAACAAAAATATTGATATTTCGGCCGATGTAAACATTGCCGATTTTGATGCGCAGGATCCTGGTCCAGATTTCAATCCGGCTTACTTCGGTATTGATATTATGAGGGGTAAAACGTCTCTGGCAGTTAATAACCGTTATGAAAAAGTGGAAGGCGGGTTAATTGCATTTTATAATTTTGGGGAACATTCTTTTACCAACGGGTGGGAATCGGAAGACTGGCATGCGGGGATAAGTCTTTTCCAAGGTCTGCAATTGTTTGCCGGCAACCGTTTAACACTTGGAGTGGATTATAAAAAAGTTTCAGGAATTGCTAATCAGCAAGTATTTGGTGAAGCAGATACCTGGCATAGTATATCTGATTTTGCAGGTTACACCTATGTTCAGCAGTCGTTTTTCGAAAAACTAATATTGAGTGCAGGATTACGGCTTGAGAACAATTCTTTGTTTGGTACGGAAGTGATTCCCCAGGCGGGATTTTCATATCTTGCCACTGAGAATACTACGGTGAAAGGATCTTACTCAAAAGGGTTCAGAAGCCCGACTCTTATGGAGTTGTATCTTTTTTTCCCGAATAAGGAACTGGAGCCGGAACGTCTATCTAACTATGAGCTGGGGATGAGCCAGACGAGTGCTGACAGAACGTTCAGGATTGAACTTGCATTATTTGCAATTGAAGGAGATAATATGATTGAGGTCAGGCCTATTGATCCACCACCACCACCTATGGAACGACTGAATTTAGGTTCATTTTCAAATAAGGGTATTGAACTTGAACTTGACTGGGAAGTGACTGAAGCTTTAAGCTTCTCTTCGAATTACAGTTTTCTTCATTTAGATAAACCCAGGCTGGCGGCGCCTGAACATCAATTCTTTGTGGAAGGAACTTATTCTTATGACAATTTTCGTTTTAATCTTTCTGTTCAGCAAATTTCCGGGTTATATACTGCTACCACTGACCCGGGTCCGGTTCAGGAAAGTTATACGTTGGCAAACGCTATGGTTTCCTATAAACTAACAGAGAATTTCGAGCTCTTTGCTTCCGGAAAAAATTTGCTTGACCAGGAATACAGTATTAACAATGGTTATCCGATGCCGGGAATTACAGTATTTACAGGATTAAACATCAATTTTTAATTCAGGATTCAAATCAGGAACAGATGTTTACTATTATGGTATCTCTTTTCCTGATTTTTTTTTGTACCTTGATCGCCAGTAATTTTAATTAAACAGACTAATGTACCAGAATTCCCGTCGTGGGTTTATTTCGAAAAGTGCTGCCTTAGTTGGTGGTATGTCTATGGGATTTCATAAAGCAGGTCCTGCAAATCCACTGTTTTCTTATGGCATTCAGAATGAAAAGAACAGGAGACCCATACATGT
>JBEPWX010000200.1:0-6233 GCA_041642235.1 Mariniphaga sp. | reverse complement strand
CGTGATTATTCTCCAAAAATTTCAAGGCATACTCCTGAATAACTTCCGGTCCGTATTCGCCCGTTTGGGTTCCTTCGTTGCCTTCCAGCATAATTTTTTCCTGGTTGTGCCACATGTGGTATGGGTAATAATGATGCCCTATGCGCTGGCAGTTGTAGCCGAAAAATTGGTCGAATCCCTGAAAGTTGGGATCGCCTTCCGAACCGGGATAACCGAGGCCCCACTTGCCAAAAGCGCCGGTTACATACCCGGCGTCCTGCAATGCTTCAGCCATTGTGTAAACGCCGGCTTCCAGCGGGTGCTGGCCTTCGGGCTGAATTTCTTTGTTGCCACGAATAAACGTGTGACCGGTGTGCTGCCCTGTCATTAGCGACGAGCGCGATGGAGCACAAACCGTGGAACCGGAATAATGCTGCGTAAACTTCATTCCGTTTTCAGCCAGTTTGTCGATGTTGGGTGTGGGAAAAAGTTCCTGCCCGTAACAGCTTAAATCGCCATAGCCTAAATCATCGGCCAGGATATAGATGATGTTGGGTCTGGATTCAATCTGCTTTTTTTCTTTTGGGCTGCTGCATGCCCCAAAAGCGAAAATGGTTACCACCTGAAAGATAAATAATTTTGAATTTGTCATAACTATTATTTTAGGTTAAGGTTACACGAAGGAACTCCCTCGCCGCCCAGATCAGTAAATTCTTTCAGTACCGATTTGTCGTGTGTATGCCAATTGGGCAGGTTTGCAGAACGAGCCGGATCCATTCCCGTGAAATTTGCATCCATCAGGTTGGCATAATTGATCCACCAGCAATAGGCATTTCCCATTGCATCTCTTGCTTCGGATGTTTTATTGGTTTGCTTACTATAAATTGCACCTCGAATTTTGTATGCATAATAGATTGATAAATACGACATGGCCTTTAAATTATTGACCATCACACCCATATCGGTGTTGGCATCAGCCAAAATCGTATTTGCAAATGAGAGTGCTGTCAGTGCATCATTTTCTATTTCATCGGCCACAACAAATGCACTTTTTTTACCATCCAATTCTCCTGCTGCAGTAGCTGCAATACTTGCAAGGTTCGAACCTCTTTCTGGGTTTGCATCTGCAAAATCAGCAATGGTTATAAAGGCAGTATTGTTAGATGGAATTGTATGAGCTTCACTAATAGCCTGACAAGCCTCTGGCCACCATTGATTATCTCGGCCAAGCGTTCCTGTAATTAATTCACCAAGAGTAGTAAAGGTCCTCGAAGTTTTTTGCCAGGCGGTAAATAAATCTTCAGATGATACAGTTGGAAATCTTGATGCCATTATATTTTTGAAAACGGCATCTGAGGTATTGGGATTATACGAAAGTCGCCCCCAAAGCATGTGCATGTACCATTGGCGTTCAACATCAAGCATACCTTGCGTAACACTGTTTTTACTAAAAAAAGTGCGTGTGGGCGAATAACTGTCCTGGCCCATATAGAAACCTACAAACCAATTGCCTGTATTGCCCAGGCCTTCATAGCCTTTTTTGATCATGCCGTTAATATAAGCGCGGGCAAAATCGGGATCGCCCCAATTGTGGTAATAAAAATCGTCATTACGAACAGTGAGGAATGATTTTAATCCTGCCGCCACAAGAGGATTAATATGATGTGCTCTCATGCGATCTGGCGTAGCAATCGAATGCATGTGAGCCAAACTGTATTTAAACGACATTTCGAAGGTGATATTGGGCAGTGCTAATAGCTCAGCAAAATTGGTTTTTATATCAGTAAAATCTGCCAGGTGCCAACGATGAATGAACCTTATTTTGCGATCTGGATTATTTATCGCGTAATCCAGGGTTCCTTGTCCATAAGTCTTTGCAAGAAACAGTGCATCGTCATGGTCGTTATTCGACATAGACTCACCTTGTGTAATGCCAAAACCATCAAGGTCGGGGTAGGTTTCCCACAAGGTTTTCATACTTTTGCGCATGTAATCAATATTGGCCTGATTTGTTACTTTTCCAAGGCCGGCGTCAATGCCATACTTGCCATCAGCGTTATCCAGAAATAGGTTCCAATTGAATAAATAGAACTCAAATCCACGCCCATGTGCATATGCCATTACTTGTTTCCAAAAAACAATTTTTTCGTCTATCGACATTGTTTTAGAATAGGTGCTGTTACCTATCCCCGTAACATTTTGAATTGCACAATCTTCATAGCCAGGTACTTTGACGAACGATGTGAATGGATGATTGCTCCATACCGAGATGAGATTATACCTGTTTCTTGCCATTGTATCAAACCATGATTCCCAGAATGTCATGTCCCAAACATTTGGAATTGCATTGATCTTGGAAGTAGCCGTTGTTCTCCCGTATGTTCCGCTCTCCTTATCAAACGGGAGATTAAGCTTGATTCCCCGTTTTAATATAGCTGGAGATTCCTGCTCGTTATAAGAACCTGTAAATCCATTAATATTGAAATTTTCAGCCAACTGCAAACCGCCGTACATGGCGCCGTTATTGTCGCCGCCTAATGCCCAAAAGGAGGTTTGTCCCTGCGTTGTGGTTCTCAAAGCATAAGCTTGCTCTCCAAGACCTGTCGGAATAGTACCTCCCGCGGCAGCAAGTATTGTTTTTACTTTGCTGTTGGCTGCCGGGGCAATAATCACTTTCTTGTTGGGGTAGTCAGCGTTTAGCTTATTCAAGTCCAACATTTCAACAGATAACCCTTTGGACTCAAGCGCTGTTTTGACATCCTCGGCGGCAAATTCGATTTGTTTAACATTCGTGTCGTAAAAAATGCCTATTGTTTCCGCAATGGTCATTATTGGCATTGCAAGAGCCAGATTGCAAATTATGAAACACCGAATAATCATTTCCTTAACCATATTCGTTTAATTAATTTATTATTTTGAAGGATATAAAGTAAACTCCTTACTTTCTGTACGTTCTGTTTCCAGGAGCTTTGTCATTTCATTCATAACATCAGGATGCTGCTCTGAAACATCATTTTGCTCTGACGGGTCGTTTTCAAGATTATACAATTCCACCCGGGTTTTATCAGGATTGAAAATGTTCAGTTTCACCAGTTTCCATTTACCTTTCCTTACTGCCTGCTTGCCGCCTTGTTCGGTAAACTCCCAATATAAATTATCATGTTTGGCCTGTTCTTTCCCCAATAATTCAGGCAGGAAAGAAATGCCATCAATGTTTTTGGGCGCTTTAACTCCTGCCAAATCGCACGCTGTGGGCAGAAAATCCCAGAAAGTAGAAATGTGGTCACTTGTTTGCCCCGGCTCAATTGTTTCCGGCCAGTAAGCAATCATGGGCACCCGGATACCGCCTTCGTACAGGTCACGTTTAATACCCCTGAATTTTCCGTTGCTGTTGAAAAATTCCGGATCGTTTTCACCTTCGGCGTGTGGCCCGTTATCACTCGTAAAAATAACCAGGGTGTTTTTAGTGATGTCCAATTCTTCCAATTTCATTTTAATTTTGCCAATATCACTGTCCATCCGGGTGATCATGGCTGCCAAACCTTTTTGTTTATCGGGCCAGTCTTTTGATTCATATAATCCGTAATCAGGTACTTCCATTCCATGCTCGTCAATCAGCCAATGTTCATTATTGGCATGGGGAATTGTATAGGCGAGGTAAAGGAAAAAGGCAGTATCGGCTGATTTTTCCACAAATTCCAAAGCGTGTGCTGTAAACAGGTCGTGTGAATATGCGTTTTTATTGGTGGAGGCAGAACCAATGCCTTTGGAATAGCCTTCCTGTGCCACAACTATTTCATTGTCGAGGGGAACTTTGGTGGTATTTCGCCATAAATAATCAGGGTAAAAATTATGGGCCCTGATTTGATTCAGGTATCCAAAGAAATAGTCAAAACCCTGTTTATTGGGAATACCGCTTGAACCAGACTCACCCAACCCCCATTTTCCGATCAATCCTGTTTTGTAGCCTGCACTTTTAAGTAGTTCTGCTACAGTAATGTCTGTTTCATCTAAAGGAACATTTGCATTTCCCCTTACTTTGGCATGTCCGGTATGCAAGCCGGTCATTAATACACAACGCGAAGGGGCACAGACAGTGCTCCCGGAATAATGTTGTGTAAACATCATTCCCTCTGCCGCCATTTTATCCAGGTTAGGAGTTTTTATTTCTGTTTGCCCGTAACATCCAACATCTCCGTAACCCAGGTCGTCGGCAAGTATATAAATGATATTGGGTTTCTCATTCAATTCTGCCTTTCCTGATTCTTTCTTGTTTTGACAGGATATTAAACTGGCAAACATTACCAGTAAGGTCATTATTTGTGTTATTGACATTTTTTTCATTTTGAATTCATTTTGAAATGAATAAATACGACATCGTTTCCGGGAATCTCAAAAATGATTTCGTTTGAATCTTTAATAATTCTTTTTCCCCAAATATCGTAAAGTTGATATGAAACAGATTTGTCTAAACCAAGCTCTTCTTTATCCAATTTGATTAATTCCATGTAGTAATTCCGGTTAAAAACACCAATCCACCCCTCGTTTTCATTGGTTTTGTGCCGCGTTTTCCAAACATCTACTTTTTCGGCATAAGTATCCACTCTTGTTACCAATTCACCGGTAACGCCATTTTGATTACAAGCAAGCATATCTTCATTGGTTATTAATTCAAATACAATATTGGGTGAAGAAGTTAATGTCCCGCCCATAAACAATGGGGAAGCCGCCATGGCGCGCTGCGTGATAAACGTTTTTTTCTGTGCATAACTAAAGTTATCCATTCGTTCGTAACCACGGGTCGAACTTAACTTATTTTTAGTGAGCGGGTAATTTACCCTGATGTGCCCGAAAGGAATCATATCCATATCCAACCAGAAACCCTTATCTGCATATGGCAATATTTCTTCCCAGCGGTCGAAAGAGATATCGATATCTTCCTGTAAATCCCAGATGTCCCTGGAAATGCGAATCATTTCAGCTCTTGAGTAGGTTTCATAATATTCAGGATTAATATCATTCCCCGGAGAAATACTCAGCACAATATCTCTTACGGTTTTTTCAATCGCATCGGCAACTGCATTGATTTCTCTTGGTTTATGCACAATATCATCGTATTTCACAAAGTCAACTCCCCAACCGGCCATTAATTCCATCACACTGTTGTAATATTCCTGCGCCCCGGGTTTGTCCATATCAACACCATACATCAGCGAACTCCAGTTGCAGGTATCGTTTACATTGGCAATATCTCTGGCCGAATAATCCGTTCCTTTAACGGGAAGATCTTTCTCCACCGCTTCGCGGGGAATGCCGCGCATCATGTGCAATCCGAATTTAATGCCATGTTTATGGGCTTTGTCAATAATTTCTGTTAACCCATTCGGAAATAAAACTTCGGAAGGGATGAACCTTCCGTATTCATCAATATTCAAATACCTTGTATCTCCATCTGTTGGCCAGATTTCTCCCGGTTTTAAATCGTAATGCCTGTACCATCCGGCATCCAATACAAAAAATTCGTACCCGTAAGGTTTTAATTTTTCAATAAATGCATCCAGATTTTCATGGGTAGGCTTTTCGTTGATATGGCTCCCGTAGCAATCGTAACTATTCCAACCCAACAGCGGGGCGGATGTTTTATTAGTGTACTGAGCACTTGAGCTGCCATTTGCCAGTATCAGCGAAATGAGTAATAAAATTGAAATAAAATAATTTTTTTTCATCGTAATATTTTTATTAATCTACATTTAATGAATATTCCTTTTTATGGTTTTGGAATAATGTGATCAGCGAATCAATTACAGGTTTATACTGCGGGTTGCAACTCACATTTACAAATTCCCGGGGATCGATTTTGTGGTCATATAATTCAAAAGATTCCGGATCCAAATCCGTGTCGGTATTCAATCTGTAACGCTCGGTTTGCACAGAAACCCTTTGTGGAGTTCCCCAGGTAAAAGCAGCTTTTTTCCAGGGCATTGAAGGATCTTTCAATAACGGTACAAAACTTTTTCCCTGCACATGCTCCGGAACGGATATGCCGGTCAATTCAAACAGGGTAGGGAATAAATCGATATCTTCCACAACACTTTCTGAAATCACGCCTTCAGGAGTTACTCCGGGAACTTTCCAAATAAACCCTACGTTATTGGTTTCTTCAAATAACTTATTGCCTCCTTTTGAAAACTGAAAATGTTCTCCCAGCAGAAACCCGTGATCGGTCCAGATTACCACTGCAGTATTTTCATCTA
>JBEPWX010000199.1:0-6253 GCA_041642235.1 Mariniphaga sp. | reverse complement strand
TATTTTTACCGGTATAAAAATAGGGCGGCAGGCAAATATAGAAAAGACTTCGCCTGTTTATGCTGAAATGGAAGTCGTACCTTTTCTGAATGAAATGCAATCAGAACCACTTGAATTATTTTTAATGGAATAAGCAAATGACAAATCAAAATAAATATCGCATATTGATTTGGGTGGTTTTTATCCTTGTAGCTACCAATCTTTCTATGGGAATCTCCTTTTTGTACCATAAAGAACAAGAATCAAATCAGAAAGCATTAACAGAAGAAATGAATGGTGATATGCCTGCACAGCAGCGTACCCGCTATTTCAGGGAACAACTGGACCTTAATTCACAGCAGGTAGATGTTTTTAGAAATCTGAATCGTAATTATAACCGCACTGCCGGACAAATACAAAACCAGTTATCCGGATTAAGAATGGAAATGGTGAATGAATTGGGAAAAGAACAGCCTGATACACTTAAATTAGATTCAATAGCTAATAGGATAGGAGAACTACATAAAGAGTTGAAAAAAGAAACCAGCAGTTTTTACCTGGCTATGAAAGAAGTTAGTACTGAAGAGCAGCAGAAGAAGCTGCATGTGATTTTTGTTTCATTGCTTGAAAAAAATGAAGATGTTAGTCTTCCGCATGGAGGAAGAAGATATAGAAATAAAAGGAATGTATTGGAGTAGCTGGGAATTTTTGAATAAAAAAAATAATAAGTCAGTTTTAATTTTAAAAGAGAAATACCTGGAAAATTAATGTATAATTTAAGAACTAAAAAAAATGAAAACTGGAAAACTTGTATTGATGTTTATTACCCTGTTGCTGGCTTCATCAGTAACATTCGGTCAAAACAGGCGAAATATTGCTTACCAGAGAAATGGTAATTTTTATGGACCAGGACATTGTCTGAATGTTTTGACGGATTTAACCGATGAACAGAAAGAAAAAATAACAGAAATGGAAACTTCACATCAGGAAATAATGGCTGAATTGAGGATAAAACAACGGTCAACATATGTACCTGTTGAGAAAAATGCCATCAGGGGTGAAATGCTTGAAAAAGTGCAGGAGCACCGGAAAGAAGTTCGAAAACTTTTAACTGAAGAACAGAAGAAACAGTATGATGCACTACATGCCCAAGATGGTTTTGGAGGCAGAAGATATCTGAATGCACGTTATGGCAACCGCCGGCAGGCAGGTTTTGGACGTCGTGGATTTAGGGGTGGATGGTAATCCTTACACCAAATTTACAACAAGAGGTGCATTGCAACAATTTTTTCATAATACCATCTGCAAATAACTGAAAAAGTTATTGATGCACCTCTTTATTATGCCGGCAGCTGCAAAACCTTTACTCTACTGGCTGGTGTAAGTTTTAGTTGCTGCAAATCAGCTCCTGTAATAAGATTAATACCCGGGTTTTTTCCCTTTTCAAAACTTCCCAGACGCTTCTCAATGTTTAATGCACGGGCTCCATTCAGACATGCCCAATTAACCAGATCTTCCAATCGTATATAGGGAAAATGTTGATGCAGGGTAATCATCTCCTGTAAGATACTTAATTGGTGATTGGAAGCCAGGCTGTCGGTACCAAGACAAAGATTTATATTTTCTTTTTGGAAGAGAGGTAGTGGGGGAAGTTGATCTTCTATGTACAGATTCGAATTGGGGCACAACACAAAAAACGTATTATTTAAATCGCGGTACTTTTTTATTGCTGAAATGGTGGCCATTGTTGTAAATGTATTGTGGACCAGTAACAAATGATTTCTTTTTGGAAGAAAAGGTAAAATTAATTCCGCCATATTTCCCTCATGCCGTTTCCAGTGCGAAATATCCAGACCCAGGTTATGGTGCAAATGATGAAAAATAGGGCCGCTGCCAAATTTAAAAAATTCTTCTTCGACCAGGCTTTCCTGGTTATGAATCGATAAAATGCCACCTGTGGATTGTGCTTTTTTCTTAATCTTTTGAAAAAGCAGATCTGAAACGGAATAGCCCGAATGCGGTGTAACTGATGCTTCAAGACCAGCTGCATGAAACATTTCTTCCACCTGCTCCGCAAGTTGAAATGCTTTCTCAGCCCGGGAAGGATGAAATCCAAATGCTTCAGCAAATGTGTGATAATAGAGACTACTGTGTTGTTTTGTTTCAAGGGTTTCTCCTGAATTAGCTACATCGCCAACTGCTACAATTCCTGCTTGTTGCATTTGCAAATCGGCTTTTTCTGATGCATTTTCATCAAACACATCTTTCCTGTTTCGTAATTTGTTAATTTCGTGTAAAAACCCTGGCAATCCAGATTTTTCGGGTATTTTGTCTTTCAGGTGGGACAGCTCAAGATGACAATGGGCATTAACAAAACCAGGTACCAGAATGCCATTGTAATATTCAAGGCCAGCTGTTTCGAACAGTTCGCCTCCGGTATCAATTAATTCAGCAACAGTGCCATCATCTTCACAAACCAGAATGCTTCTTTTAAGTGGAGGTTGATTTCCGGAGAAAATATAAGTTGCAGAAATCTTCCTCACTGCCCTCTATTCTGAATTTCCAGTTCCTGCATATCTCTCTTTCGCCCCGCATATTCTTGTTCAATTTCTGTTAGCTGGTTCATGACCTGCCGGTACATTTTTTCAAACTGGCGCGGTTGACTGGCATAAAAAACCAATGACTTTTCAAACACCGAATCCTTGACTTCATGCTTTTGAAGAACGGAATAATAAAAATCAGCTGAATTGCTTTTGCCCACCAGAGAGTCACGATGTCTGCGGCTGTTTAATGCAGCTTCCGCCAAATGAACATCTACCAGTATATTGATCAACTTGTCTTTTCCAATAAGGTTTTCAGGTTTTTCAACAGGTGGCTTACTGCATGCAAAAGCAGCAAAAACAATTAATAATGATATAGTTGTTAATTTTTTCATCTAAAATGGTCGCCAAATTATAAATAGTTTCAGTATCAGGCAAAAACCGGCTGTTAAAAAATCTAATATGTTGGAATTATTATTTTCAGATAGCTCTGTAATTCCTTTTATGCAAAATCTTTCCGGTTATATCTTGCCAAATTTAGCTAATTTCGTAAGTTAAAAAGATGGCAGTCCCATTTTAATTTAATTGATCATATGCAGGAGAATGTTATCATAAATCTTATCCCTCTCGGTAAGAAGCTGATTGTTAAAAAAGGAGTTCCCCTGGTAGATGTGCTTCATGAATACGGGGTGGAATTTCCATGTGGCGGCAAAGGTACATGTGGAAGATGCAGGGTTAGGTTGCTTTCCGGTGAACTGAAAAAGGATATTGTTCAGCAAGAAAAACTTGAAAAACTTGGTCTGGATAGTTCCTGGCGACTGGCTTGCTTTTGCAGGGTTGAATCAGATGTCGCCATTGAAATAGCCCAGTTTGAAGACATTATTCTCGCTGACAATTCTAATTTCCGGTTTAACCCGGGTAAAGGATATGGAATTGCTGTTGATTTGGGTACCACTACTATTGTGGTGCAGTTACTTGATTTAGAATCGGGTCGTGTAATGGATGCAGCTGTCGGTATTAATCCGCAGACAAAATTTGGGAGTGATCTCATCTCCCGGATTCAAAGCTACCTCGGGGGAAGCCAGTCTCAGATGCAAAAAGTGGTGCATCGTAAAATTGGGGAGATGCTTCAACTGGTATTGAAAAACAATCCGATTCCTGTTTCAAAAGTAATCCTGGTAGGTAATACAGTAATGCACCATTTTTTCTCAGGTCTTGATGTGCAACCTCTTTCTTTTTATCCTTTTGAATCCCCAAATCTCGGAATGCAACAATTTTCTCCCGGACAACTTCAATGGAATTTGCCCCCGGATACAGAAATCCTGTTTTATCCATCCATAGGCAGCTTTGTAGGAAGTGACATACTTGCTGGAATTGCTGCCACTAATCTGGCAGAACGAGAAAGTTATTCCGTTCTGATTGATCTGGGAACCAATGGTGAAATAGTTCTGGGTAACAGTGAACAGGTAATTTGTGCTTCAACTGCTGCAGGACCTGCATTCGAAGGTGCAAAAATAAGCCAGGGAATGCGGGCAGTAACCGGTGCTATTTCTTCCTTGCGTTTTGAAAATGGAGTGTTGATGAATCATGTAATTGGTAATGTACCGGCTAAGGGAATTTGCGGGAGCGGCTTGATCGATGCCATAGCTGTACTGTTGCAGCAGGGAAAAATAGGTATGTTTGGTGAAATCAATTCGGGTGAGGAAAAGCTTGAACTGGCGCCTGATGTATACCTGACACAACAAGATATCCGTGAATTTCAACTGGCAAAGGCAGCCATTGCCGCCGGATTGGATATTTTACTGAATAAAGTCAATATAACTTTCGGTGAGGTGGAGAAAGTATTTATCGCCGGAGGATTCGGAAATTTCCTGAATCTGCAGAATGTTATACAAACAGGTTTGATTGAAACTACTGAGGATAAGATTGTTAAAATGGGAAATACAGCCCTTATTGGCTCAAAAATGTTTTTGTTTGAAGATATCAGTTTTGTTCATTCCATTCTGAAAAAAGCCACGCATGTAAATCTGGAAGGAGATCCCCGATTTCAGGATACCTATGTGGAAAAATTGATGCTTATGTAGAAAATTCAAATAAATATTGGATGTGACACATTAAATTTTATGATATTAGGTACTACTTAATTCTTTTGTTGACAGCAACCCGCAGGCAGCATAAATATCTTCTCCCCTTGAAGCGCGTACAGTGGTTAAAATTCCTTTTTTATTAAGCTGATCCTTAAACCGGCTGATTGTCTGTTCACCCGGGCTCTTAAGCGGGGTTCCCGGCACCGGGTGAAAACGGATAAGATTGATGCGGCATTTCAGACCGCTGAGTAAGCGGGTAAGTTCCTTCACATGACGGGGTGAGTCATTGAGTCCTTCGAACAGAATGTACTCAAAGGATACACGCCTTTGACGACCAAAATCCCAGCTTTTGATTTCGCTGACCACCTCGTCAATAGGATAAGCAACCTGAACAGGCATTAGTTGTTGACGTTCATTGTTAAAGGGAGTATGCAGGCTGACAGCAAGATGTGCTTCACTCTTTTCCAGGAAGGTAAGCATACCGGGAATTATGCCAATTGTGGAAACGGTAATCCGCCGCGGACTCATAGCAAAGCCCCAACCGGCAGTTAAAATTTCAAGGCTTTTAAGGACGGCTTCCAGATTGTCAAATGGTTCCCCCATACCCATATACACAATATTGGAAACCTGACTTGCTTCTTTGATACTTGTTACCTGGTTCACAATCTCGCCGGCAGTAAGCTGGCCCTGAAATCCCTGTTTGGCAGTAAAACAAAACAAACAACCCATTTTGCATCCTACCTGGGAACTAACACAAACTGTTATGCGTTCCCCTTCAGGGATCATAGCTGTTTCAATGAATTTATTTCCTGTGGTGGGGAAGAGATACTTTTTTGTGCCATCTAAACTCTCCTGCACACGTGTGGGGAAAGTCAATCCGACTTCAAAGTTTACTGCCAGTTGTTCACGAACCTTTTTGGAAAGATTTGTCATTTCTTCCACGGAAGAAACCTTCTTTTTATACAACCAGTCAGCAATCTGCTTTGCCGTATATCCTGGCATACTATGCTGTTCAACTATCTGTTGAAATTCTGTAAGTGTCTTTCCAAAAAGCTTTTCTTTCATATCAAAATATAATCTATAACAAAGATAGAGGAATTTAATAATATGATTTTATCCTGTAGTTATTTCAAAAAAAATAAGACTCAGTATTTGAATGAGCAGATTAAGGGAATAAATATTTTGAAATCAGCATAAAAATTGCTATTTTTCATAATATAAAAATAAAGCAATGGAAAGTAATGATATAATTATCGGAATGGCGCTTTTTAGTAGCAGCAAAGGTGAACAGGTATCAGGCGCAGGAGTTTATCTCGAAACAGGAACAGATCAGAAACTGGTAGCTTTTCAGGAAACAGGTGGTTCAGGTAAAGTGACTCTTGCACACCTCGATAAGGGAATTTATAATATTTTGCTTGATACCCCACGACAAACTGGTAAGATGGAGGTTAAAGAAGCCTGGGTAGGTGATATGCAGGTGGGATATCATAGCGAAAAAAAGCTATTTTTGTTTCAGGAGGTAACCGGCTATTTCTTGATCCGGTTCACCAAATTAAATAATCTGGCCAATAAAAACATTACTCCTATGTACGAATTGGATAACAGACGTCAAAAAACCAGAATTTTGATTGGAAAATTGGAAGTGGA